>DASTZT010000170.1:0-10779 GCA_035764225.1 Ktedonobacteraceae bacterium | reverse complement strand
TTTGCTCGCGCTCAGGAGAGGTTGCTAGCCACTCAGAGGGCACATACTATCGTTTCATCGCTCAAGCGACCAGTGGAGAGCCGACCAGACGATGAGTTCCTCATGAGCAGTCTTGGTCGTTTATGGTTGGCCGGAGTCCCTATTGCCTGGGACAAACTGCACGCTGACGAGAAGCTTCGCCGCCTTCCCTTGCCTACCTACCCGTTTGAGCGCAAACGCTACTGGATCGATCCGCCTCAACGCAAACACAATCATCAGCAAGCTCAGCTACCTTTTTCCCTAAACGGAGAGAGCCAGGCAGCATCAGAGGAGCAGAAAAATGCCACGCTCTATGCTCGCCCAGAGCTTTCAACGCGTTATGTCGCGCCACGCAACCAGCTAGAAAAGAAGTTGGCAACGCTCTGGGAGCAGCTTCTAGGAGTTGCTCGTATTGGCGTCTATGACTCTTTCTTTGAACTTGGAGGCCATTCACTCCTGGCTACTCAACTTGTTTCACGGCTGCGCTCCAATCTACAGATACACCTTCCCCTCCGCGCTCTTTTCGAGGCGACGACAATAGCCGAGTTAAGCAATCGTCTTGAAGAACATGCGGACGCGCAAACAGGCGAGGAGGCTCTTTCCCAACCCATTCTTCCAATCGAACGTTCTGGAACCCTCCCGCTGTCGTACAGTCAGCAACGCCTCTGGTTTTTGTGGCAAATGGAACCTGGAGCAGGCTTCTTTAATATTCCCCAGGGATTACGACTACAAGGCCCTCTCAATCTGGAAGTCTTAGAGCAATCCTTGCAAGAACTTATCAAACGCCAGGAAATTTTGCGTACCACCTTTATTTTACAAGAAAACGAATTGAAGCCAGTGATTGCTCCGGGCCTGTCTATCACCATCGAACACAGCAATCTCCAGGCCGTGCCAGCAAGTGAGCAAGAACATGCACTTCAACGGCTAGCAACTGCGCAGGTTCAGCAAGCATTCGACCTGGAACACGGTCCTCTTTGGCGCGTAACCTTATTCAGGCTTGATCAGGATAAATCGGTGCTGCTGATTACTATGCATCATATGATCTCTGATGGGTGGTCATTTGGCATTTTTATACACGAACTCATGCAAATTTATCAAGCTTTTCAAGCTGGTCACTCCTCGCCACTTGAGCCGCTGGCTATCCAATACGTTGATTTCGCAGCCTGGCAAAAAGAGTGGTTACAGGGCGCTGAAATTGCAAGACAGCGTGCATATTGGCAGCAGCAGCTAAGCGGTCCCTTGCCCGTCTTAGAGCTACCTACCGATCATCCCCGTTCGGCTATCCAGAGCTATCGCGGCACGCACCTGCCTTTCCAATTGCCAGATGATCTTACCGAGCGCCTGAACAGTTTTAGCCAGCAAGAGCACGTCACAATGTTCATGTTGCTGTTAGCAGCATTTCAGGTTGTCTGTTTCCGTTATAGCAGCCAGGAGGATATCCTTATAGGAACGCCTATCGCTAATCGCAGACGTACGGAAATCGAAAAACTGATCGGCTGTTTTATCAATACTCTGGTTATCCGCACTCATCTTGCCGGTGGGTTATCCTTTAGGGCATTGCTTCAACAGGTACGCGAGAAAACGCTGGAAGCATACGCGCACCAGGATTTACCATTTGAGCAATTAGTAGAAGCACTGCAGCCCGAACGTGACTTGAGTCGCTCGCCCATCTTCCAGGTCATGTTTATGCTTCAGAATGTTCCTCTACCCGCCACTGAAATTGCCGATCTGCGGCTCAGCGCGCTCGATATCGACAATGGCGCAACGCAATTTGACCTCACGCTGGTCGTCAACGAAACGGATCAGCACCTTACCGGTTTTGTTGAGTATAATGTCGATTTGTTCGAGGCTGAAACTGTAAAGCGGCTCATAGAGCATTGGCAAAGCATACTCAGCACAGCAGCCAGAGATTGTACCTGCCAGATCGCTGACTTGCCACTGATGACGGAGGCAGAACGACGCAGCCTCAACGCCTGGAACGCCACGCAGAGAGATTGGAGCGAGCCGACCTGCGTGCCACAGTTGTTCTCCAGGCAAGTTGAGCGTTCTCCAGACGCTCTGGCTCTGATCCAGGGAGATTGTGCCTGGACATATGATGAGCTAAATCAAGCGGCGAACCGGGTCGCGCGCGCCCTACACGCGAGAGGGATCGGCCCCGGACAACTGGTTGGGGTCTGCCTGGAACGTTCCGCAGAACTTGTGGTCGCGCTACTGGGAGTACACAAAGCCGGAGCCGCCTATATCCCACTTGACCCGGCGTATCCCCAGGAACGCCTGACTTTTATGCTTACTGACAGTTGCGCAACGGCGCTTCTCACCCAGGCCACGCTTGCTGAGCGATTTTCACGGGTAGACTCGCTCGCGGTGATTTCTTTGCCGCTCCCTGACCATACCCCACATTGGGAACAAGGTTTAGAGCAAGCAATACCAGGGGAAGCAATTGCCTATGTGATCTACACCTCCGGCTCGACAGGAAAACCAAAGGGGGTAATGGTTCCGCAAAAAGCCCTGCGCAACTGCTTGTTGAGTATGACCGCAGAGCCAGGAATGACCGCTACAGACCGAATACTGGCTGTTACATCGTTCTCTTTTGATATTGCGGCGCTGGAACTTCTGCTTCCTTTGACGGTTGGCGCATCCATCGTCATTGCCAGTCAGGACGAGGTGATCGACGGGCAGGCCCTGCTGCATCTGCTGGAGGCCACCCAGGTGACTTTGATGCAGGCCACCCCGGCTACATGGCAGATGCTCCTGCATGCTGGTTGGCAAAGGAGTCTGCGCCTCAAAGTCTTGTGCGGTGGCGAAGCCCTTCCCCAGGCGTTAGCACAGCAACTTTGCCAGCGGAGTCGAAGCGTCTGGAATATGTACGGCCCGACCGAGACAACGATCTGGTCAAGCACCTGCCAGGTCTGCGAACACGACATCCCCATCAGCATCGGCCATCCCATTGCCAATACCCAGCTCTACATCCTCGATGCAAGAGGAGGTGAAGTTCCTCTTGGAGTTGCGGGCGAGTTGTTCATTGGCGGCGATGGCCTCGCGCATGGATACTGGCAACGCCCCGCATTAACGGCGGAGCGTTTTGTACCGGACCCGTTCGTAGGGACCAGGTTTACCGCGTCCGCACCAGGAGCGCGCCTCTACCGCACAGGAGACCTGGTCCGCCGCTCCTCAGACGGTCGTCTGATCTACCTTAATCGTCTCGACTTCCAGGTGAAGATACGCGGACATAGGATTGAACTGGGAGAGATCGAGGCAAAACTGGCGCAACATCCGACCGTCCGTGAATGCATTCTCGCAGTCTCAGAAAAAGAGGACTATCATGCAAGGCTCGTTGCCTTTCTTATCCTGGAGCCTGACGCTCTTCTCGATAGCAATGAACTGCGCCGCCATCTGGCACAACAATTGCCAGACTATATGATACCGTCTCATTTTCAGGCTGTAGAGCGTTGGCCGCTCACTCCGAACGGCAAAATAGACAAAAAAGCGCTCCTCCTGCTTGATCTTTCTGTTTCGCAAGCAACAGCTTCCTCGGTTCCAGACAATGCAATTGAAGAGATCTTGGTGGAGGTCTGGGCCAGGATTCTCCACAGAGATGCTCCTGGTACAGATGAGAATTTCTTTGATCTTGGAGGCCATTCTCTGCTGGCAACTCAGTTGCTGGGGCAGGTGCGAACGCTCTTTGCTCTGGATATTCCGTTGCGCAGCTTGTTTGAATACCCCACAATTAAAGCGTTTGCTCGCCTAATCGAACAGAGGTTGCGCCACGGACAGGAGCAACTTCGTCCACCACTTCTCCCTGTTCCACGCGAACAACCTCTTCTCCCTTCTTATGCGCAGCAACGTCTCTGGTTTCTTGAACAGCTAGAGCCAGGGAATGCCGCTTACCATATACCGATTGCGCTGAGGATACGCGGACCTCTGGATGCAAGGGCGCTGGAGCAGAGCCTGGACGGCATTATCCAGCGCCACGAGACTTTACGCACAACCTTCGCCACTCACGCGGGCCAGATTAAACTATCGGTCATCGCTCCTCTCAACACGACCTTTGAGCTCTCTCTCAAAGAGGTGGGGGAACAAAACCTCCAGAACCTGATTAATACGGAACTGCTTAAACCCTTTGATTTCAGCTCCCCTCCGCTTTTGAGAGCAACGCTTTTCCATTTGGAGCAAGAAAACTACGTGTTACTTATCATTCTGCATCATATCGCCTCAGACGGTCCATCTTGCACCCTACTAGTACACGAGCTTATGCAACATTACCTTGCGTTTGTACGGGGAGAAGCGCCTGCATTACCAGCTCTACCCATCCAGTATTCGGACTTTGCCTGCTGGCAACGCCAATGGCTCTCTGGGGCCGTTCTTGATGCACAGTTAGATTACTGGAAGCGCCAGTTGGCTGATATTGCTCCCCTCGAACTACCAACAGATTATCCACGCCCCGCTATACAAACGTTCAGGGGAGCCGATATCACGTTTACGCTTTCTCAAAAACTGACCGCCGCTCTTCGGGCGTTAAGCAAGCAAGAGGGCGTGACGCTGTTTATGACCCTGCTCACCGCTTTCCAGATTTTGCTCTACAGCTATACCGGACAAGAGGATATCACCGTCGGCACTCCCATTACCAATCGCCACCAGGAAGAGTTGGATAGATTGATCGGCCTCTTTATCAATACCCTGGCCTTACGTGTCAATCTTTCCGGCAATCCTACTTTCGCCGAACTGCTGGCGAAAGTGCGCGAAACCTGCCTGGAAGCATACGCCCATCAGCATCTTTCCTTTGAGCAGATCGTTGATACGCTGCAACCAGAGCGCGATCTGAGTCGCTCGCCGCTCTTCCAGGTCATGTTTGTATTCCAGCACGCTGCGACGATTGATATACAAGCTGAACTCGACCCGCTACAAATAAGCCTTTTTGAGCTTAAGAGCCGGGCATCCAAGTACGATCTTACCCTCGAAATCACTGCCAACAACCAGAGCTTGTGTGGGCGAGTAGAGTATGCTACGGATCTCTTCGATGCATCAAGCATCGAACGCCTGATTGCTCACTGGCAAATGATCCTCGCCTGGTGTGTTGATAATGCCTCAGAGCGTATTGCTGCCTGCCCGCTGTTAGCCCCAGATGAGTATCAGTGCTGTATAGAACAATGGAACGCTACCAGACGCGATTTCGTAGCCAGGGAATGCCTGCACCATCTCATTGAGGAGCAGATTGCGCACAACCCGCACCGTCCGGCAGTGATTTTCGAAAAAGAGCAACTCAGTTATCGCGAACTCAATCAGCGAGCGAACCAGCTTGCTCATTACCTGCAATCAACAGGTATCGGCCCGGATGTTCTGGTCGGCGTTTGCCTGGAGCGTTCGCTAGAACTGGTAATCAGTTTGCTCGCCGTTCTCAAAGCAGGTGGAGCGTATGTCCCCTTCGATCCCTCGTATCCGGCGCAGCGACTGGCGTTTATGTTAGAAGATTCGGGTGTGCCGGTGCTCCTGACTGATGCGCATTTTCAGCACCTTCTCCCTGCCAGTCAGACCAACGTTATCTGCCTGGATCAGCTCTCGACTCAACTGGCGTCGCTTAGCAAGGAAAATCCTGATCCCCCGGTCCATGCAGAGAATTTAGCTTATATGATTTATACATCTGGCTCGACAGGAACGCCAAAGGGGGCCATGAACACCCATCGAGCGATTTGCAATCGCCTCCTCTGGATGCAAGACGCCTACCATCTGACAGAGGCAGATCGTGTATTACAAAAAACGCCTTTCAGCTTTGATGTTTCCGTCTGGGAGTTTTTCCTGCCCCTGCTCGCAGGTTCCTGCCTGGTCGTGGCCAGCCCTGATGGACATCGCGACCCTGCATATCTCATCCAGCTTATTCGTGAAAGGCACATTACCACCCTGCACTTTGTACCGTCGATGCTACAGAACTTTTTAGAAGCGCCTGGGCTTGAGTATTGCCAGAGCCTGCGGCGAGTAATCTGCAGCGGAGAGGCCCTTTCTATAGAAACACAAAAGCGTTTTTTCTCACGCCTCTCAGCAGAGCTACATAACCTCTACGGACCAACCGAAGCGGCTGTCGATGTAACAGCCTGGCGTTGCGAATCAGAGAGTAGCAGGCAGAGCGTGCCCATCGGATATCCCATCGCCAATATTCAGATCTACCTGCTGAACAAGCATCTCCAGCCTGTTCCCATTGGGGCCAGTGGCGAGTTACATATTGGCGGAATCGGCCTTGCTCGAGGGTATTGGCAGCGAGCCGGACTTACTGCCGAGCGTTTTATTCCAGATCCCTTTAGCCAGCTCCCCGGCGCAAGACTTTATAAAACAGGTGATCTCGCGCGTTTTCTTCCAGACGGAGCGATTGAATTCCAGGGCCGCATCGATCATCAGATTAAAGTACGTGGGTTTCGTATCGAATTGGGAGAGATAGAGGCTGCTCTGACGCAACATCGGGAAATACGCGAGTGCGCGGTTGTAGTGCGAGAAGACACGCCTGGAGTCAAACGTCTGATAGCTTATATTGTACCCGGACAGGCAGGGTTCATACCTTCACCCATTGCCTTACGCGACTACCTGCAACAACGTTTGCCAGATTATATGATCCCGGCGCTTTTTGTGCCGATTGAGCAGCTTCCTCTCTCACCCAGCGGGAAGCTGGATCGTAGAGCGCTACCACCTCCACCCCCCATTCAACCGGAGGACAACGCGACATTCACCCCTCCAGGCACGCCTATTGAACAGACGCTGGCTTCTATCTGGGCAGAGGTGCTTGGGCTGGAACGGGTAAGTATCACTGATAATTTCTTCGCGCTCGGCGGTGATTCCATTTTGAGCATGCAAATCATTGCCCGCGCTGCGCGCGCAAACATCCGGCTAACGCCTAAACAGATTTTCCGTCAGCAAACAATTGAGGCCCTGGCGAGAGTAGCCGACGCCCCAACACCTCTCCAGGCAGAACAGGGTATAGTTGAAGGGCCAGTGCCTCTCACTCCCATCCAACACTGGTTTTTTGAGCAGAAACTGGCGGATCAACATCACTGGAATCAATCAGCTTTATTGCAGTTAGCAGGTTTAATTGATGCATGCCTCCTTGAAAAAGCTTTTGAGGCGCTTTTTCCTCATCATGATGCCCTGCGCTTACGCTTCACCCAATGCGAAGCAGGATGGCAGCAGGTCAATGTTGGCAACGAACCTGTACCGCCTTTCTTCGAGCAGTGCAACCTTGTGGGTCAAACAAATGAAAGGCAGCAACGCATGATCGAAGAAACACAGGCACGCGTCCAGGCCAGCCTTGATCTCGCTCATGGTTCACTGCTGCGCGTAGTATTTTTTGATCGCGGTCAGGAACAGCCAGATTTACTGCTGATTTGTATCCATCACCTCATAATGGATAACGTTTCCTGGCAAATCCTTCTAGATGATCTTCAAATTGCATATCAGGCATTACAACAACATGTACAGCCGCATTTTCCACCAAAAACGACCTCTTATCAGCGCTGGGCTGAGGAACTGGTGAGATACGCGCAATCAGAAAAACCACTTCAGGAGTTGGATTTCTGGTTGGAGCAGAATCGGGGCGAGGTCGCACCACTCCCAACCGATCATAATGAATGCAACACTATCGCTTCAACTCGCACATACACACGAAGCTTGAGTCGTGAGGAAACCAGTGAACTTCAGGAAATAGCGACTCGCCTCTATCAAATTCCGCTAAGTGATATTGTGCTAGCCATGCTTGCATTGACTTTTGCACGCTGGAACAAAACAGATTCTGTCCTTATTGACGCGGAAGGACATGGGCGAGAGGAAATATCAGAGGAGATAGAAGTCGCTCGTACCGTCGGCTGGTTCACTTCAATTTACCCTCTTTATCTACAGCTTCAGCACACGGACAGCGAAAGCGCAGCTTTGGGAAAGACGCGGGACAGACTTTGTTCGCTGCCCCAGAAGGGCTTTAATTATGGAGTCCTGCGCTATCTGCTTGCAGATCTGACGCTGCTCAAGCGGTTTCATGAACTGCCATCAGCCGAAATTCTTTTTAATTATATCGGGCAGCTCGATCAACTTATCTCCTCTGCACCGTTATTCAAGGAGATTGTTCCATCCAGCAACTTTGATCGCAGCCCGGCAGGCACCAGGAAACATCTTTTCGAGATCATCAGCGGGATTAGCAATGGTCAGCTCTACGTGGATTGGCGGTATAGTAACCAGAAGCATGATCCATCTACTGTTGAACGGCTGGCAACTGATATGATCCAGTCATTGCGGAATTTGCTCCAACAGAGCAGAACGGAGGAAGCCCGCGCACTTCTCTTGACCCAACATTCTCATCCGGCACTTACTGCCGCCACCCCTGCCACGATCCCGTTGGCATCCCATAATCAGCCATTGCCCCTTTCGTTTGCTCAACAACGGCTCTGGTTCCTGGACCAGCTCTTGCTTGAAAATAGTTTGTATAACATTACCCGCGCATTACGCATTCAGGGGCCTCTACAGGTTGCGGCCCTGAAGCAAAGCATTGCGGAGATCGTGAGGCGACACGAAGCGCTACGCACGACTTTCCCTGAAGCCAATGGAGAGGCAATACAAAAGATTCATCCAGGAGAGATGGCCTGGTCAGAAATTGATTTGCAGCACCTTGCTAGAGAAGAACGGCAAATGCAGGCCTTCGCTTTGTTGCAGGACGAGGTTCAAATACCGATGGACCTGGCAAACGGCCCCCTCATACGCCTGCTCCTGCTGAAGCTGAGTCCAGAAGAGCATATTCTGGGGGTGACTGTCCATCACATCATTTTTGATGTATGGTCTGAAGGCATCTTTCTACGCGAATTACTGGCGCTGTATAAGGCATTCTCTGCCGGACAACCTTCTCCGTTGGCTGAACTTCCCATTCAGTATGCAGACTTCGCCGTCTGGCAGCGCCAGCGGTTGCAGGACAGGGTCCTTGAGGAGCAGATGGCCTATTGGAGACAACACCTTCATAATGCGAGCATCCTTGAGTTGCCAACGGATCACGCCAGAAAACCATTCCAGAGTTATAAGGGAGCCATGCTGCCTTTCTCCTTCGACAAGAAACTTTCGAGTGCCCTCGCGCATTTGAGTCAACGAGAAGGAGTCACCCTGTTCATGACCTTGCTGACTGGCTTTATGGGCTTACTGCGCCGCTATAGCGGTCAGACAGACATAGTCGTTGGCACAGATATAGCGAACCGAACAAGCATAGAAACAGAGCAGTTGATAGGTTTCTTTGTGAATTTGCTTATATTGCGCGGGGATCTCAGTGGAAACCCACAGTTTTCACACGTACTTCAGCAAATAAGCAACATGGTACTAAACGCCTACGCCCATCAGGACCTTCCTTTTGAGAAACTCATCGAGGGATTACATCTTGAGCGAGATGGCAATCACATTCCTCTCGCGCGCGTGCTTTTTGTGTTCCAGAATACGCCCTGGGTCGAACTCAACGCGGAGGGCCTCACCCTGACATCGATAGTGATAGAGCAGGACGTGACACGCTTTGAACTGGCTTTTTTCCTCTGGGAAACGCCAGAGGGATTAAAAGGGACGGTTAATTATAGTACAGATCTTTTTGAAGCCACCACCATTGCACGCATAATCATGCACTTTCAAACATTTCTACAACATATCTGTACTCAGCCAGATATTCGCCTGGATAGTATCAAAATACACGATGAGGTTGATGAAACCAACAGACGTGTGTCACAGCTCCGCAAATTAAAAAAGGCGCAGAGAGCGAATAAATAAGGAGGGCTATGGTGGACATCGATTTAACAGATCTTGATCTCTTTGAAAAAGGGATGGCTGAATCGGCCTTCGCAACATTACGCCAGGAAGCTCCTGTCTACTGGCATCCAGATACTACGGGTGGAGGCTTCTGGGTTCTGACCAGATACGATGATATTGCGTGGGCCTGGAAGCAGCCAAAAATTTTAAGTTCAGAATACGGAAATATGCTTCGCCTGCGCGGACATAAAGATCCCGCTGCTGGAAAAATGATGGTCGTGACCGATCCTCCACAGCATACACGTCTGCGTATGCTCCTCAACCACGGATTTACCCCCCAGGCTGTCACCAGTATGGAGCCTCAGATACGCTCTTTTGCTTGTGAACTGCTGGATCGACTGGTACCAGGCCAGGAGTTTGACTTCGTTACCGAAGTGGCTGCAAAGTTGCCGGTGAGCGTAACCTGTAATCTTTTAGGGGTTCCTGAGACTGATTGGAAGCTGGTTGCTGATCTCAGCACTTCGTCTTTTGCCGCTGAGGATAGCGAATTTTGGAAAGGCTCTTCTGTAGAACAAACGCTGGCAGTATCGAACCTGGAGATCTTGTCTTATTTTCTCGATCTCATTACCAAACGCCGCCGACGAGCGCAACAAGATCTAGTCAGCGCCATGATCGAGTTTCGTGTGAATGGAAGTAAGCTCAGCGACGAAGAGATTGCCCTAAACTGTTTCAGCTTTCTACTGGGGGGCAACGAAACAACGCGCTATGCCGCCGCTGTCGGTTTGCTGGCCCTTATTCAAAGGCCAACAGAGCTCTTACGTTTAAAGGAACAACCAGCCTTGATTTCCTCCGCAGTTGAAGAAGTCCTTCGCTGGTCAACGCCTAACCTCCATGTGCTCAGAGTAGCTACTCAGGACGTGTGTATCCGCGATCAACTGATTCGCGCGGGTGAAATGGTAACGTTGTGGAGCATCTCAGCTAATCGAGATGGAGAGGTTTTCCCCGACCCCAACGAGTTCG
>DASTZT010000169.1:0-9678 GCA_035764225.1 Ktedonobacteraceae bacterium | reverse complement strand
GAACAGCACTTGGCGAGCGTGACTTGGAGGCACTATCTTGGAGGGCTGAGGGCGTTCTTGGAGACGTGCGCACATCGGCTTCAGATTCCAGGGATCACACGAGAACTGCTCATCTTCGATGATGATTTTCCTCCCAGGTCTGATAGCGGCACGCGTGAGATTCCTGCGGAGGTGTTGGTTCAACTGAGCGCTCACCTCAAAGCGCTGCCCACAACGTTGTTACGGATGGTCGCCATTCTGCTTGAGGTCGGCTTGCGCATTAGCGAACTGTGTCAACTCTCCGTGAATTGTCTGATTACCGACGACAAACACGAGTGGTACTTGCGTTTTTATCAAAGCAAAACCCGCCGAGAGCAGGTCATTCCCCTGGTCGAGGAAGAGGTGATTGGAGCAATCCAGGTCCAGCAGCAGGAGATCCGAGCACAATGGGGAGAAACGTGCTCCTATCTTTTCCCGTCCCAGTCCTCACCAGCCAAACCCTACCTCCAAGCCACTTTTCGTAGGCAACTGAACGAATGGGCGCTCCAGTGCCAGATTACTGATCGCGATCAGCATCTCTACCACTTCACGGCGCATCAATTCCGACATACCGTTGGGATGCGCCTCATCAATGCAGATGTCCCCCTGGAGGTGATCAGCCGACTGCTTGGCCATCGATCTCTCAGCATGACGCAGGTCTATGCACGCGTGCGTGACCAGAAACTGCGCGCTGACCTTGAGCGTGTGGCGTGCAAACGGAAAACGGTCGATTACCAGGGCAACGCAGTCCAGGGTGATCCGCGAGCCAATGATCCGGAGGTCCAATTGACGCGCAAGGGTGTGCGCGGGCAGACGTTGAGACGTTGGGTGTGGGGGGATGTGCGAGACTGGTCGTGCTGGGAGACTGCACCCATGCCAACAAATGCCTGACCTGTCCCATGTGGCTGACCTCGACCGATGATCTGCCTGCTCTCAAGTCGTTCTACGATCGGGCGATTCGCTTGAAACAGCACGCCATCGAGAAAGGGAACCAGATCGTTATCGAGCAGCAAGATCGGATCATTCCGACGATCGCGCTCCGCATCAAGAGTCTGGAGGCGACTGAGATGGACGGCTCACTGTGTGTCGATGATGTCCTCGCGCAACTTCGTACCGACCTGGCTGAAGCTGAGTGTGGCCTGGAAGAAGCACAAGCCGCTGGGCTGGTGCTGGCCACTCGGCACCTGGAACGAGCTATCTCGGAAATGAAGATGCGCATTACCGCTCTGGAGGTACCTGATGACCGAACGCATGAGTAACCACCACGACCAACTTGTCGAACAGTATCTGGGCCTGGAGTCCATGGAAGTAACGGAAATGTTGTTGGAATTGTGCGGAGACACTATTGATGAACGTGCGCTGCCGCTGCTCAAGCAGCGATTGCAAGAGAAAGTAGCCCAGATACCACTTCTGAATGCGCGTGGATATGTCCGTTTGCGCGAGAAAAGCGAGCAGATGGTGACTGCCCTCCTCCCGCTCATCGCTGTTCTTGAGGCAGCAGTGAGCAAGGAGGAGAAGTGATGTCCCAATCATGGGAGCGCAATATTGACGGCCTGCGTGCGCATGCACAGCAGAAGGCCATAGATACCGCTCATCGAGCTGAGGCTGCCATTGCTCATCTTTTGAAAGAACAACGCCCCATCAATTTCAAGACGGTTGCAGAGACGGCTGGCATCTCAACCGCCTGGCTGTATGGCAACGAAGTGCTCAAGCAGCGCATCATACACTTGCGTGTGCAGCAGGTGCCAGCCGTCCAGGTCAAAATTCCGCCGAGAGAGCAGGCATCCTCAGCATCAAAAGATGCCATGATCGCCGCCTTACGCCAGCGGGTCAAGAAGCTGGAAGTGGAGAATCATATCCTGAAACAGCAGATGGAAGTGGCGAATGGCTTGCTCTATCAGCAAGAAGGAAAGTCAGAGCGATGAGGTATCCGGCGATGAATAGCCGAATGAAGAGATTGTTGCGACACCATTCATTGTGAGTATATGTGGTAAGGTATCGTACAAGGTGTGAAATGAGGTGAGGTGGCCAGCGATCTAGATTTCAATGGGTCTGGAACCTGCGCCTGGAACTGAGCCATCAACTTGAGCCTGACCCCGTACGCACCGTCTCTCGTTTGCTCCCGTCCTCAAAGCAGACGGGGTGTTAGTCAATGGGAAGATGTTGAGGAAGGATTTCAAACAAGCGTTCTCGGTCAGTTGCATTCTTGACGAAGAGGACTTTTTGCTGGTATCTCTCCAGGTAGAGCCGAACAAACTCTTCAGATGGCGGTGCAGTAAGCTCTTGATAGCGTTCCAAATACTCCTGGAGGAAGTCTCCTGTGGGCGGTGAGATCTCTTCCTGATGTGTTTCAAGATACCTGGAGAGAGCTTCTACCGCCGTTGGATCAACATGGTCCACGTTTAAGAGATAGCGACGCGTGTCTTTTGCGAGCTTGACGAGTGCTTTGAGGCCATTGAGACCAGGATAGGGATTCGTGCCGTGAAGACTGTTTAACAGGTGCCGACGAAGCATGCGCCACACCGCAACGGGCCAGGAAACTTCAAGCATATTCGGGACTATTCAAAAGCCCTGCAGCAAGCTTCCGCCACCTTGAAAGATCAATACAGATTTGGTATGATGAATAGACAATCAGGTAAATTGTCCATACCGCCAAGAGATGGGAAAATCAAGGGAGTGGGGAGAAATTTGTGTACACACCAATTCAGACCGTGAGAGTTTTTGAGAAGATTGCCGAGCAAATCGAAAAGCGTATCCTGGACGGCGAATTACGAAGCGGCGACCGCCTGCCAACTGAGCGTGAACTGGCAGAGCAGTTTCAGGTCAGTCGAACGGCAGTCCGCGAAGCCATGAAAATCCTGGCCCAAAAAGGACTGGTGGATATGCGGCCCGGTCGCGGCACGATTGTCATCGATGGGGCGCACGAGGCCATGCAGCACTCAATCAATCTGGCTATGAAGTTAAAGCTGGGAGAAGTGGGCGGCTCAGATAATCTCGTCGAGGTGCGAGAAATCCTTGAGACAGAAATTGCTGCTCTGGCAGCAGCACGCGCCACGGAACAAGAGATTGCGATTATGCACGAAGCTGTGAAGGTGATGGACGAGAGCCTGAATGACGCAAATACGTTTATTACAGCCGATAATGCTTTTCACGAAGCCCTGGCACGGGGAACCCAGAACACGCTTATTCTCATCCTGGTCAATTCGATTGTGAACCTGCTCAGCGAGCAGCGCAAACAAATCTTTGAAGTGGAAGGTGGTCCGCAACGTGGCCAGATCCACCATAAACATATTCTCGAAAGTGTTATCAGGCACGACCCGGAAGCTGCTCGTGAAGCTATGCACGCTCACCTGCGACAGGTGCGTCGGGATGTCGCTTTCAGTCCCCCCAAGCGGGTCGAGTGAGCCATTGGCTTCCGGCACCTTCCTTGAGGGGCAATCTATGCATCAAACCCTAAGATGTCAAGTAATAACCACCTCAGGAGATATTTATGGCTAATCTTGGCTTTGTAGGCTTAGGCGCAATGGGCAGTCGTGTTGTAAAGCGGCTGCTTGATGCCGGTCATACGGTGACTGGCTACAATCGTACCCAATCGAAGGCTCAGTGGCTACTAGACCAGGGCATGCGCTGGGGAGAGACGCCGCGCGCGGTTGCTGAAGCTGCTGACATCATCTTCACGATGGTCTCCAATACCGCCGCGTTACACGAGGTAACGAGGGGAGAGAGCGGAATATTGGCGGGACTGGGGAAAGGCAAAATTTACGTCGATATGAGCACCATCAGCCCGGCAGCTTCCCAAAAACTCGCAGCGCAGGTGGCAGAAAAAGGCGCACATATGCTCGACTCCCCAGTATCGGGCAGTGTGATTACCCTCGAACAGGGCAATCTCTCCCTGATGGTCGGGGGAGACAAAGCAATTTTCGAGCAAGTGCAGCCTGTTTTGCTGGATATCGGTCCCAAAGTGAACTATCTCGGTCCGAACGGTTTGGCAGTTCTGATGAAGATCGCGATCAACTTGAATCTCCAGGTGCAAATGATGGCCTTCTGCGAAGGGCTGCTGCTGGCTGAGAAGGGAGGTATTCCCAGGGAAACGGCGCTCGAAGTGATGCTCAATACCGTGATTGCCTCCCCTTCATTGAAGTACCGCACGCCTTTTATTCTCGCAATGCCAGATGAAGCCTGGTTCAATGTCAATATGATGCAGAAAGATATGCTGTTGGCGCTAGAGATGGGAAGAGCACTCGATGTGCCTCTGCCAACGACAGCGATCAGCAATGAATATTTGACGACCGCACGAGCTATGGGGTTAGCAGAGCAGGATTTTGCTATCATCCATAAGGTGCTGGCAAAATTGTCCGGTTTAGACGCATAAACGGAGAAGAGCAATGTCGCAACCGCAGGCATCCGACTCAGAAACACGCGCAACTGTCGCCGTCAACCAGGAATCGCCAGGGCGGGGGCAAGCGCCGCCCCTACTGGCGATGTACGAGCAAATGCTCAAAATCCGTATTTTTGAAGAGCATGTGAACCAGTTGTATCTTAGTGCCAAAATGCCTGGCCTGGCTCATCTGTATATTGGCGAAGAGGCTATCGCCGTCGGAGTATGTGCTGCCCTGCGCCGCGATGACTATATTACCAGTACACATCGGGGGCATGGGCATTGTCTGGCAAAGGGAGCTTCAGTTGATCGTATGTTTGCCGAGTTGCTGGGGAAAGAAGCTGGCTACTGTCGCGGCAAGGGCGGCTCCATGCATATCGCGGACCAGGATACTGGCAATCTGGGCGCGAATGCCATTGTGGGAGGCGGTGCGCCTATGGCCACCGGAGCAGCCCTTTCTAGCAAGATGCGTGGCAGCGATCAGGTGGCTGTCTGCTTCTTTGGCGATGGCGCACTTGGCCAGGGCGTCTTGTACGAAGTGATGAATATGGCCTCGCTCTGGCAACTCCCCGTCATCTACGTCTGCGAGAACAACCAGTATAACGAATACACCCACAATGCAGAGACGACGGCAGGTGCGATGAGCGAGCGGGCCAGGACGTTTGGTATCCTGACCAGAGAGGTCAATGGCCAGGATGTGCGCGCGGTCTATGATACGGCGTTGGCTCTGGTCGAGCGTGCCCGTCGCGGCGAAGGGCCAGCCTTCATGCTTTGTGATACCTATCGCTACATGGGGCATCATGTTGGTGATATCCAACGCTCCTACTATCGTTCTCGCGAGGAGGAGGAGCAGTGGAAGACCGAGCGCGATCCACTCAAGCTGCTCGCCGACTGGCTGATTGCACAGGGTATGGCCGATAAGAGCACATTTGAGCAGATCGAGCAACGGGTGCGGGCCGAGGTTGAGGCAGGAGAACAGTTCGCACTCAACGCGCCATATCCAGACGTAAGCGAGGTAGAGCAAGATGTCTATGCCTAGTGTCACCACCAGCGAACAGCTCGGAAGCGGCATGCGCGAGCTGACTTTCGGACAGGCTATTCGTGAGGCGCTTGCCGAAGAGATGCGGCGAGACCAGCGCATATTTGTCATGGGCGAAGATGTAGCCGAGGCCGGTACCCCTTTCAAGGTGCTCTCCGGGCTGGTTCAGGAGTTTGGCACCGCCCGCGTGATCGATACGCCGATCTCTGAGCCAGGCATTACGGGGATGGGCGTGGGCGCGGCGATGACTGGTATGCGTCCCATTATCGATATCATGTTTGGCGATTTTATTACGCTGGCGCTGGACCAGATTGTCAACCAGGCTGCCAAAGTGCATTATATGTCCGGTGGCAAGCTCAAGGTTCCTCTGGTCGTGCGCACAACATTGGGAGCCACCCGCCGCTCGGCAGCGCAACATAGCCAGAGCTTGCACGCCTGGGTCAGCCACATCCCCGGCTTAAAGGTCGCTTTACCTTCGACCCCCTATGATGCTAAAGGGCTGCTCAAAACGGCGATCCGCGACGACAGCCCGGTGATCTTCTTTGAAGACAAGATGATGTACCAGTTAAAGGGTGCCGTGCCGGAGGGCGACTATACTATTCCCTTCGGAGTTGCCGATATCAAGCGTGGAGGGACCGATATTACGCTTGTAGCAACCAGCAGCATGGTGCAGGTGGCACTGGAAGCGGCGGAGAAGCTAGAGACGCTCAACATTAGCGCCGAGGTCGTTGATCCGCGCACAACCTTCCCACTTGATAAAGACACCCTGATCGAATCGGCCCGGAAAACCAGTCGTGCTATCGTGATAGACGAAGGCCACGAACGCTACGGCATCACCGCTGAAATCGCGGCGGTCATTGCCGATGGGGCATTCTATTATCTGGATGCTCCAGTGAAACGCCTGGGCGCGATGAACGTCCCGGTACCATTCTCACCAGTCCTGGAAGATCTGACCGTTCCTACCGCCGCTATGGTCATGGACGTTGCCAAAACATTATGTGGCCTTTCGTAGGGACCAGGTTTACCGCGTCCGATCCGCGATTTATCGCATTCCCGCTCGGACCTGATTAACCATATCCGATGCGTTGGAAGGAGAATCTAATGGCGATCAGAACTTATGGCTTGATGGGAGTAGATTGGGAAGAACGGGTAAACTTCGAACGGTTGCGCAGCGAGCGTCTGGCACGGATCAAAAAACTGCTCAAAGAGTCAGAGATGGGTGCTTTGCTCTGCTTCGATATGAATAATATCCGCTATATCACCGCGACCCATATTGGGACGTGGGCGATGGACAAGCTGGCACGTTTCTCCCTTCTCCCACAGAACGACGAGCCGATTATGTGGGACTTTGGCTCAGCCGCCCGGCACCACCAGCTTTACTGTTCGTGGCTTGGAGAACGTTCTCGCGCCGGTATTTCTACCCAACGAGGCGCGATGTTGCCCGAAGCAGGTCGGGCCGAAGACGTAGCCAGAAAGATCCGGATCGAGTTGGAAGAGCGTGGGCTGCTGCACGAGCCGTTGGGTGTGGACGTGATTGAACTACCAGTGCTTTTTGCTTTGCAGGCGGAAGGGATTAAAGTGGTTGATGGGCAGCAGTTGATGCAACAGGCACGCTTAATCAAGACGCAGGATGAGATTACCTTGCTTGCCACCGCCTGCATGATGGTTGACGCCGCTTATGACGAGCTGTACCGCGCCTTGCGACCCGGCATACGAGAAAATGAGTGCGTGGCCCTGGTCAACAAAGTGCTCTACGAGCTGGGTTCGGAACACGTCGAGGGCGTCAATGCTATTTCGGGCGAACGCTGTAGCCCTCATCCGCACGTCTATACCGACCGAACGTTGCGACCCGGCGATCCTGCCTATTTTGACATTCTTCACAGCTATAACGGCTATCGCACCTGCTATTACCGCACCTTTGCAGTTGGCAGCGCCTCTCAAGCCCAGGTAGATGCCTATAAGTATTGCCGCGAGATTCTGGACAGGGCCATTCATGCGATCAAGCCAGGTGTGACCACCGCTGATGTTGTTAAACTCTGGCCGAAAGCGCAAGAATTTGGCTTTCCGAATGAAGAGGCCGCTTTCGCGCTGCAATACGGGCATGGAGTCGGACTTTCGATCTGGGAAAAACCTATTTTCAGCCGTCTGGTCTCGCTCGATCATCCAGAAGTGATTGAAGAGGGCATGGTCTTTGCTCTTGAGACCTTCTGGCCCGCCTCCGATGGCTGGTCGGCGGCACGGATTGAGGAACAGTTGATTGTGACAAAGGACGGCTGTGAGGTGATTACGCGTTTCCCGGCGGAGGAACTGCTTGTAGCTGGTGTGCGGTATTATACTGTAAATGGGCCATTATCTACGACCCGCGAGACGCAATCTAACCTGAATGCACAGCCTTCGTAGGGATGCGATTTATCCCATCCTTGCCTGGATAATCATTGACTGATTGGGGAATGTCCTGAAATGCAGGAGGCAACAATGGCGACAGATGTGATCTTGCCAGCACTGGGCATGGCGCAAGACACGGGCAAGATTGTGCAATGGCTGAAAGCCGAGGGTGAGCAGGTTGTCAAAGGCGAACCCCTGCTGGAGATTGAGACCGATAAGGCCACTGTCGAGGTAGAGGCTCCGGCTAATGGCGTGCTTGCTCGCATCACAGCTGCTGAGGGCGATGATATCCCGGTGGGGCAGGTCATTGCTGCTATACTCGCTCCTGGTGAGACGCACCCGGACGTGATGCCGCAAGATCAGCAAGCACCTTCCGGTCAACAACCTGGCAGAGTTGCCACTCCGCTCGCCTTGCGTATCGCCGCCGAACGTCACCTCAATCTGCATGACGCTCTTGCTATTCCGAGCGACAACGCCACTGACGTGTCTAGCTCCGCTCAGTCGCTCGGCAAGGAAAGGCAACCACCTGGCAAGCGCATTCAAAAAGCCGATGTGCTCATGCACCTTCAGCACCAGGACAATAACTCAGCGACGCGTCTGGTGCTGGCTTCCCCCAAAGCGCGCAGATTAGCTGCCGAACAGGGAAAAAAGCTTGCGAGCATTAAGGGGTCCGGGCCTGGAGGGGCGGTGTTAGCGGCGGATGTTCTTGCGGTGGTAGCCAGAGCAGGAGCAAGCCCGGCCCCTATGGTTGATAAGGAGGCTGAGGCAAAACCTGCGGTCATTGCTGGAGAGGCTCAGGAGTTGCCCCTGAGCAGTATCTGGCGCATTATGGCGCAACGCACGACGCAGAGCTGGACAACTATTCCGCATTTCTCCCTGGTCCGTGAGGTCAATGCCAGCCGATTGATAAGCTGGCGTAAAACCTGGGAACGGCTCCACGCAGACAGACACAATGCCGCTATGCAGGGCGGTAAGCTGACCTATACCGACCTGTTGGTGAAAATAGTAGCGGAAGCATTACGGTTGCACCCTCGCCTCAATGCTTGTTGGAATGAGAGCGGCATCGTATTGCAGCAAGCAATCCACATCGGGTTAGCTGTTGCTGTTGAAGCCGGGTTAGTCGTTCCGGTAATCCGCCAAGCAAACAAACTGAGCCTGAGCGAGATCGCCCAACAACGCACAGAACTGGTAGCAAAGGCCCAGACAGGAAAACTGCGACCACAAGACATCAGCGATGGTACCTTTACCATCAGCAACCTGGGTATGTATCATGTCGATGCCTTCAACGCCATTATCAATCAGCCGCAAGCAGCCATCCTGGCAATAGGGCGTATCGCCGAACGCGTCGTGCCGCTCGATGGTCAACCGGCCATCCAGCCCATGATGGTGTTGACGCTCTCTTGCGACCATCGGGTCGTGGACGGCGCGCGAGGAGCACAGTTTCTGGATACCATCGCAACCCTGGTAGAAGAACCATCAGGACTTGTAGGATAGGGCCTATCGCGAGAAGCATTGCTTACAGAGACCATCGGCGCTGGACGTGCCTCTGCCCACTAGCACGATAGCAGCGCTGGCCTTCTGCATAGAAAGGAGTTTGAATACCATCTTCGTTAAACGTTACCCGTAGTAAAAAAGATGTCGGGTGACGTAGGGGCCGGGTTGGCCTTGCCCTGATGTTGTCACCTGGCAAGGAGGATCACCATGAGTGGACAATATCCTTTATGGTCAAAGTCAGTACTAAAGAGCGTTAGTGTCTTGATAATGCTGTTCTTACTCGCTGCTTGTGGTGGAGCGAGTGGAGTTACAAACACCCCTCAGACACCTATTAAAATCGGTGTTTCTCTCTCGCTTTCAGGCG
>DASTZT010000168.1:0-3975 GCA_035764225.1 Ktedonobacteraceae bacterium | reverse complement strand
GCACAAATTTACGCTGAAAGCCAGTAGCGTGCAGCCAGGCGGCATAGATCATCGCCGGGACGAACAGCAGAAAAACCTCTTTAGAAAGAATCGCGATGCCTAATGAGATGGCTGAAAGCACGATCAGGAGCAGGCGACTGTTCCCGGCAACGAGCAAGTAGAGCGAAAGCAGTAGCCAGAAGATACTCACATTGTCCAGGAGAATCTGGCGTTGATAGGTAATGCCGAGTGGCGAGAGCGAGAAGATTACCATTGCCAGCAGGCCAGCTCCCCGACTACTACTCAAGCGTTGGACGATCAAATAGATGAGTAAAGAGCAGCCAAGAGCATAGAGCAGCATAAACACACGCCCCGTATTAAGCGCATCCCCAAAGGTAAAAAAACCTCCCGTCAGCTGTACCCAGGCGGCAATTTGCATCCATGCCAATGGTGGATGACCATAGCCATAGGGGTATGGAGTGATTTGCCCTTGCAAGATCGCCCAGGCGCTCGATATATAGGTGCCTTCGTCCAGTTCATAACGAGGGAAGTTGAACATATTGAGGGCATGAGCGATTAGTGAGATGAACAGGCCAACAGCAACAATGCTAGCCTCTAGCCAGGCTGGAACTGGAAACGTTCGAGGCTCAGGCGGGTTAATCGGTGAAATTTTGGGTAATAGACGCGTTTCGCAGGCGACAAGGCGCTCTTCTCGAGGTATTTTGATTGTAGGGATAACAACTGTTTTCCCTGTTAACTGGCGACGAATGCCGGATTGCTTATCTGGTCGATAGACTGTGCGCACGAAAAAATTGGTCTTGCGAAACAAAATAACGCGGTTCCCCTCAACTTCTGGCTCCTGTTGTTGCTCGTCAGGCGCTTGCTGCCAACTAGAAAGGCTAGAATTTTTTTTTGTGCGTTGCCGTACTCGCGCTCTGGAAGGTATGATATAACGTTTTGTCGCTCCAGATTTATCGAACGGTGGCCATTGTTCTCCCCGTTCAGACGGAGGTTGAGACGATGATGGCATAACATTCCCTCTCCACTTTACTATTCATCCTCGATTGTATGTGTACTCAGATCATGAAAAAACTGGCACTTGCTGATAAGAGCTAGCTTGCCGTAACTTTATTGCGATGCTGTCCGATATGGATCGTTTTCTCCCAGTTCGAAGCTCCTCTGAAATGGCGGTAGACAGCGCGTATCGAGCCGATACCTAATATCCATTGATAGGGAAAGAAGGCAAGTAGCATAATGGCCGCCTCGCGCCAGCTCCATTGACGTTTATGTACCTTCAAGAACTCGTGCAGCCCTACCAGATCAAGAAAGATCGCCAGAGTAAAACAGTAGAGGGGGATGAAGGTGAGCATAGCTAGCCAGAGTGGAAACTTAACGAAAAAGAACATCAGGATCGATACCGGAACCATCATGGCAAAGAACGTCTGTAATTCAGGGAGCGTCAGGACGTAAAAAGCCAGGAAACGCTGGGAGAACTTGCGTAGTTTTGTCCAATCTCCCTTGCAGAGAATTTGAAGAAAGCCTTGATTCCAGCGTGTGCGTTGCTTGATGAACTGCCCAATGGTATGTGGTGTCTCCTCGCGCGTAACAAATTCATCATCATAGATAATGCGTATGCGAACGCCTGCGAGGCTCAAGCGGATGCCGAGGTCGGCATCTTCGGTCAGGCAGGTCTCATCCCATCCACCCAGTTGCTCCATCAGTTCGCGCCGCAAGAAAATAGTATTGCCGCCCAGCGGAGTCATGCCGACGCGTGAGAAGAAGTGCATAGATGACTTAAACCAGAAAAAATACTCCAGGACGTTGAGAAAACAAAACCATTTCGTATTATGATTCATCAACTGGACGCCGCTCTGCACCACATCAACGTTTTCTTTCAGCATGGTGGTGTTGATGATATGCAAAATATCGGGATGAGGCTCGTCTTCCGCATCAAAAATTGCCACAACATCGCCCTGTGCCACCTGGAGCGCAATATTTAAGCCATGAGGCTTATTGACCGGTAAATCGTTGAAAATGACAAGCTGCACATTAGAGGCTCCAAGCTCGTCAATTTTGGCCTGCGCTTCCGCAATCGTGCCAGGGTCATCCTCGCGGCAAATAGCCAGGATCTGGATTAATGCTTTAGGATAATTGAGATCGTAGACTTTCTGAATGGTATCGCGGAATACCGCCTCTTCATGACGCGCCGGAAGCATAATGGTAAAAGAGAGGCGGGGATTGTGGTAAATCGTCGGAGCATGATTAAGCCAGGCATGCTCCGGTTTTTCCCAGATAAAGAGGCGCAAGCGGATATTGAAGATCGCTTGCGCAGTCATCAACATACTAATCAGCACATAAATAAACTCAAGAAATCGTATCAAAATGGTCATGCATTTCCTCACTTTAACAGGGTTTATCGTTTGCCGGGATAGCGTTGGAAGTTTCGCATCGGGTATAGGTCACCGGGGTGGCAGCTACGGCATCCCCACTTGTTGTAATGAAACGATAGCTTTCGGCTCCACTCTCACGGTGCATGGTAGTGATAATGATGCTATAAGGTGCCAGCCTGATTGCCTGATAGTGCCAGGCGCTAAAAGCTGCAGGGCGTATTTGAGCCTCCTGCGCAAGCGGTGATGTATTGATGAAAAGGAAGCTGATTGTCTGCGCGGTGTCATCGCAGGTGGCATAAACGCTCACTGGCTCGTTTGGTATGCTAAGTGGAACCAGGTTATGCTGTAAGTGCGAGAATAGCTGCATGACCCAGGCCATAGCCGTCATATGAAGTCCATCATTGGTAAAAAGTGGATAAGGTTTTTCGACGCCAGAAGCGGAAAAGAAAGCTACCTGCTCTATTTGCTGGTTCATCAATCCGCCAAGCGTATTAGCCCACCAGAGCGCGGCAAGTCCACGGGTAGGTACGAGATCGCCCGGATTGGTGTTGACCTCTGAGAGCGAAATAGGGAGGTCTCGTCCAAAGTCCCGTTTGATCAGCTCGCGCAGGGGCGTTAAAAGACTCCCCCACTCGTTGCTGCTGCTGAGCAAGATACCCGGTGCGACCTGGGCATTATCGAACTGGTAGCGGTGAAACGAGACGCCGTCAAGGATATGATAGGGCAATGCTGGATGAAGTTGCTCATAGCGTGCAATCCCTTTGAGAAAGTCGTCCATCCAGCGCTGGCCTTGAGCATCAACGGGACCAGCTCCCACGCCGTAAAACTGGCTAATCTCAGGACCGAAAATTTTAATTGTGGGATCGCTCTGGTGCATCGCCAGTGAAAATTGGATAAAGGCATTGACATAATCTGTAACTGTGTAGACCTGCTGGGTGAGGGGATCGGTTGATAAATCAGGCTCGTTGCCTACGGTCCAGAATTTCACGGGATGATACGGATCGTGGGCATGTGCTCCCGTACGCAAGCTGCTGTGGGGGTTATTCATATAGTCAACCCAGCGGCTCGCCAGGAGCGCCCGACTGTTCAGATTGGCGCTTAGCTCTGAGGGTTGCCAGTTGCCCTGCTGATCTTGCACAGGCCCGGCAAGATGAGCCTGGAGCATACCCTCGCTGCCAGTCTCTATCAGCGTCTGGCTAAAGTCACTCAGTTGACTAAGAGAGAGGATATGCTGCTCGCCCCAGTTCCCACCAGGATAACGCAGCAGCTTGATATGCATATCCTGTATTGTTTTGATAAAATAAGGCGTGTATTGCATAAAGCCCGAAAAAGGCATATCTAGTGAAGTGGAGCCATCTCTTGGAAAAACGTTCACGCCGTAAAGGTAGGGGCTAATTGGTGTATGCTGGCGCAAATCTAGCGTAGCGGTTTGCTGACGGCCAATCTGCACCGTTATCTGACTGTTATTTGCGCCAATGCTAGCATTGAGTTGTATTGCCGCGAAGATAAGTGAGATCAGGAAAAAAGGGCTTAACAACAGATATAGCTTTCTGCGGCGCTGCAGGCTTTGTTTGACAGCAAATGCTCTCTTTTGATCCTGACGCAT
>DASTZT010000167.1:0-17215 GCA_035764225.1 Ktedonobacteraceae bacterium | reverse complement strand
ATACGGCGCATCACGGACGACTTGAGCATTTGTTGCGCTGTAGCTGTGCTGTCAACGCAGTAGACGTTGGCATCGATTCGAGCTTGTAAGGTTTTAACGTGCGCCAGGCGGTTTTCATTTATCTGATAGGTAATCAGCTGCGAGCACGTCGGAAGGAGCGCCACCTTGTTCTCGTGGAACCCGGCTTGCCGCGTATTTTTGACCTTACGGCACTGTACAGCCATCAGGCCATTTGGATAGGGATTGCTTTTTTGTGCTTTCATGGCGACGTTGCCCGGCAGATATCCAGAACTCCGGCAGAGTCAAGGCTTACTGCGCACTCCTTCCATCATTAAATAGAGAGAAGGAAGGCCAGGCAAAAATGAAACTTGTTGCTTACACCTTATAACCACATAGTAACGCCCCGATACAACCCCTTCATCTTTCCACTTGCCATCCCGATCATTTTCGCCTGCCCCCCTTCTCATAGTTCTAAGATAGCAGGACGTTGCCTTTGCTGGTAGAGACATTGGTCACATACTTCTGCGCAAAAAGTCCCTAAGACAGTACGAAAAAACAGCTCTGCTAGCCGCGTTTGCTGCGCAACCGTTGCAAACGTTGCATACCTTTATCTAGCACCATGCGTTTACGTAAACGATATAAGAAGATCGAGCACAATAGGAGCGCCTCGGCGGTGGCAGAGCCAGCTAGAGCCAGAGGAATAGCCAGAATAACGAGCGGCCCTTTTAATGTCTGAAGCAGCAGGAGAATCAGGCCGATGCGCGAAGTCAGAGCAAAAATGTTGGTCCAGAGCGGCGTCCAGGCATCCTTTAAAGCATAGAAGCCGCGCACAACCAGATCGCCAGCCACCAGTCCAGGTATGCCGACGGCATAGCCTAACAGGGCCAGATTGGTCAGATCAGTAGAGTGCTGAGTAAACGCGCCATGCTGGAAAATCAGATGGATAACTGGCTTGCCTAATACCCCCAGCAAGATAGCAGCCGGAACGGTCAGCAGAATCGAGACGCCCATCACCTTGAAAGCCGTCTGCGCCATGCGTACATAGCGATTCGCGGACGCCTGGAGCGCCAGATGAGGCAGCAGCGCCTGTCCAATGGCTTGCGACGTTAAGGCAAGGGGAACGGCCTGGAGCATTTGCGCATTGTGGAGCGCAGAGAGGCTTGCGGCATCCGGCAGATACGAAGAAAACGCGGTATCAGCAATCGTGCCGATATAGTAGACGCCGATAGCAAGGGCGTTTGGCGTCAGCAAGCGCATGACTTGATATAACCCCGGATGGCGCAAATTCCAGATGAACTCGTAACGCACCCGTTGTCGCACCAGAGCAGGAATCTGGATCGCCACTTGCAGCACTGCCGCCGCCAACACACCGTACGTGGGGCCATAGATACCCATTTTGGGGATGGTGAGCGTAAGCAGTAGGCCGGCGATCATGCCAATGTTATAGATGGCAATCGACGCCGCCGGTAAGAGAAACTGCCGCTTGCTGTTCAAAACAGCCGTAGCGACCGTGCCAAGTCCGAGAATCAGCGGCTGCAATAGCATAATGCGTGTCAGGGTCGCGGTCAATGCCTGTTCGGAGGGCGAATAGCCTGGAACAAGCAGGTGATTGACAAAAGCGGGAGTCAGGAATTCGCCGATCACCACCAGCGCAGTCAGAGCAACCAGCAGCACATTGAAAACCAGACTGCTCAGCCGCCATACTTCAAGCTCCCCTTGCTCTTTCTCATAGGACAGGAACACGGGAATAAACGCATGGGCTAATGCGCCGCCAGCGATCAGGTTAAACAAGGTATCGGGCAGGCGCAAAGCCGCATAGTAGGCATTGGCTTCGGGGCCAGTACCAAAAAACGCATTAAAAATGCTCTGGCGTATGACTCCCAGACCGCGCGAAGCCAGCAGCGCCATTATCAATAATAGTGCAGCTTCCACCACACTAAAACGCCTGAGAGAAAACCCTGTGCCGGGAAGGAAGCTCCTGAGGCTAAAGCGAAACGTTCTCCCTCCCCAGGAGGCACGTCTGCGGAGGCGCACCTGGTCTGTCGCGGTCACAGCGGAAATTTGACTTTCCTCATGAGCAGTAGATGCTGTTTTTGTTGATAGACGGATCGATTTTTGAGCTTCGTGCGGAATACGTTTACCTCCTCTGACTTCAGCACATATTTTTCAAGTCCTATGGCAGCCATTATAGCGATGATTGTCACAAATGACTAATTTGTTTTCAAAAAGTACTGATAGCATTTTTTTATAGCCATTTTTCGCTATTTTATGGCTCTGTTCTGGCTATTACTAGTATTCTCAGATACAGTTCGTTATATAAGCATATCTATTAACTATAGGTATTTCCTACCTATAGGTATATAAGCGAGGATTGAATATGCCATCGTCTTCCGACCATCATGTAACGCGTTCCCGTACCCAGCAAGACGTATCCACGGCCAGTACGGCAGCAATGCCAGCCTTATCCAGTCAGGGAGAGACAGAGCAATCGCATAGAGAGCCTGCTATGCCGATCATCACAGGACCACTTTCGAGTCCTCTGCCACGCTCCACAGATCTTCTCCCGACCACATCCCCCTTCGTCACCAGGAAACTTCCAGGCGTGAGCATAACCACATCAACCAAAGTGCCAACCGTGATACCCGCAAGCACAAAACGGCAGAGGATTCCCTCACAGACTCCGCAGGCGCGTCAACGCCGACCAGCAGTATTTTTCAGCGTGCTTGCCAGTTGTGCCGCGATGTTGATATTTGTGGCCCTCTTCGCCGCTCCACTGGGCAGCGGACAAAATTCACGCTCCATCGCCCAGACTATCGGGAACTTTATTTCAACCGGCCCGCTTAATTCGTTTAACCCGCTCCAGCACATGCCCACTCCATCGCCGACCCCGGCTATTTTGACGAACGAGGGATACTGCGGCGGCACTGATATCTGGGGCACCTGCGCGACGGCGGTAACGGCAAGCGGAGTGATGGGAACGGGCCAGATGCAAAGACCGATCAACGGAGCGGTTATCACGCAAGCCTTTGGTCATCCTGAGTACCAATCATGGTGTGGCTGCGTCAAACCGCACTCAGGCATCGACCTTGCTGCCGCCTATGAAACGCCTGTGATGGCGGCGGATAGCGGGCAGGTCATCTGGACGGGCTGGGACTGGTCCGGGCTGGGTTGGGCCGTCAAGATTAATCATGGACATTACATTGCCACTATTTATGGACACCTTGCTCGTTTTGTGGTCAAGACCGGACAAAATGTCCTGAAGGGCGATGTAATAGCCTACGAGGGAAGCACCGGAGCTTCGACAGGGCCACATTTGCATTTTATGGTGCTAGTAAACAACATCTGGCTAGACCCCACCTCGTATGTCGCATTACCCTGACGGACAAGCATAATCGGGTGGATGGCAGCATGAGACAGGACAAAAAAATAGAGGCAGGCTTCTTTGCCTACCTCTATTTTTTTACTTGACTATGCCTGTACATTGTATTTAGAGCGACGGCGGCTGATCGAACCACCTTTGCGGCCAGCGGCTTGTGCCTCTTCGCTTGTCCATTTATGTGCAGTACCAAGCGCGTGAGCTGCTTTGCCACCCTTGCTGGCAATCTCACGCTTTTTCTCTGGACTCATTGATGCAAAACCGCGTCCGCGTCCTTTTTGAACTTCCATCGATCCTTCTCCTCATCTGTTCTGTTGTCTGATTTAACTTGTAAAACCTACGTTGGTTACTCTCACCAACTTAAGCATAACAGGTACTCTACACAAGGACAAGTCATCAATAAAAAGTTTCAGCGTTCTCTAAGGTAGCCTCAACCATTTCTAAGGAATTGCTCAGCTCTATTAGCATGTGGAGCATCTAAAACATGGAAATTCTACTTTTACCTGTAAAAATTAAGACTAAACGGCTTATTTCATCGCTTAGCTTAAGAAAAGCTTAGCAATTCATTTTCACGCAGGACAGCCGAAAATTCCTACTCAACAGTCAAAAAAAGGGATGAGGCTAATATTCGCGTTAGAGGGGATTTGAAGCAGTGAGGTCGATGCTAATAATCGCTTAAGAGCCTGGTTGTGTGAGTTCTTTGATTAAGGCGATCATATCATCCACAGAAAAGGGTTTTTCTAAGAGCGCCACCTGGAAATTTTGCAGCTCTTCGGTATCTTGCAATGCAGCTGCTGTGGTTAAAATAATGGGAAGGGATTGAAAGCGTGGGTCATGACGAATCTGCCGGATCACCTCCGTGCCAGATGTGGACCCGCCCAGCCGCCAGTCTACTATCATCAGATCTACCAGCTTCTGATCCGGGGCGTGCGTCACCGCATTCAGGGCTTCAAGACATTCCTCGGCGGTAGAAAAACTTAAGACCGTATGACCTTCGTCTTGCAGGACGAGAAAAAGCATCTCCTGTATGGCTGCATCGTCTTCAAGTAGACCTACTCGCATATTGCTTCCCTCTGGCTAAAGATGCGCAAAATATATACGCACACTATAGCAAACTGTGCTGTATTTAGCAAGGGTTAAAGAGTCGTGCAATAGCCAGAAAGGGCGTGTTACAGACGGATTCCTTCATACGTCATAGATGATGCATATGCTTCTTCGACATGTTCCGTTGGCAAGCTAAACGTCACACTCGTTCCTTTGCCCTCATTGCTTTTCAAGGTCATATTGCCGTTCATAGCATCAATCAGTTTACGCGAGATATAGAGGCCCAGCCCGGCCCCGGTGATGTTGGCAGTGGCGGGGTGCTCCAGGCGCGTAAAGGGCTGAAAAAGGTGCGGTTGTTGCAGTCGTGGAATGCCAATACCCTGGTCGCGTACGGTGACGTAGGCCATCAACGAACCGCGCGCAGCAAGAGCTTTGCTGCCCCTTCTCACGGGGAAAGCAGTCACTCGTTCGGGCAGAGGGCAAAGCATCACCGGAGAGAATGTGCGCCGCGTATACGTCATGATATCGATACAGCCCCCATTGGGAGAGTACTTGACGGCGTTCTCGATCAAATTGGTGAGCACCTGTTGGACGCGATCTGGATCGGCCCAGACCAGCGGCAAATCGGGAGCGATGATACAACGAATATGATAGCATGCCGATTGCTGACTGACGCGCTGGCGCATGAGCTGAGCTACTCGTTCGCACTGCTGGGCCAGATCAACCCAGGCGCAGCGTAAAGCTAAGCGCCCGGATTGAATGCAAGACATATCATGCAGATCGCTAATCAACACTTCCAGATGATTGGCCTGTTCCATAATGACATCAAGATATTGTTGTTGGCGCGCTGCCGTCATTGGCATAGCCAGACAGCCATTCTCCTGGCTATCAGCCACGCTATATGCCTGTAACAGACCGGCATAGCCCTTAATCGCCGTCAAGGGGACACGCAATTCATGGCTCACCAGCGAGATCAATTCGCTTTGCGTACGCGCATCAGCGCCTTCATGCAGTTCTGTCTCAGGAGCAGTGCAGGTCTCGCTCAATACTTCCTCTACCTGCTGCGCCATCGTGGGCAAATACCGTTCCATTAAACTGCATTCCCCTTGCAAAAAAGATTCTGGGCGAGGATCGATCAATAAGAGCAGGCCCAAAATCCCCAGGGGGCGCTCTAGAGGCACAGCGGCGATACTGCCAGCTCCCTTCATTCCTGGTAAGGTAATGCGGTCAATGCACCACATCATCCCGGTCTGCACTGCCATATCATAGAGAGCGCATACGCGTTCATCATAGAGCGGTGCTGCTCCCGCCAATGACCCGTAACAAAGGGCAGAACGTTGATGACGAAGATAAAACAGGTTGAGAAGAGGATGGCGTAATGCTGGCTCAGGGCAACCCAGGAACAGATACGCTCCTCCACAGTCTAGCAAGTGGCGAACGTGATCAGCCAGATTGCGCAAGCTTATTTCCGTTGACATTGTGTACCTCCCAACCTCACCCGACAGCAAGTTCTTTTTTAGTATATAGACTTTGCCAAGAAGCGAGCAGTAATCAGGAGCAGATCACAAAGAGCCTGGAGCAATATGGGATGGCTCTTGACCACATGGATTGAGAGCGGTACAATGGGCCAATATATTGAGCATAATGCTCTTTACCTATCGTGGAAACGAGCACTGTTGCTATTTAGAGAAAAGGATAGGCCCATGCCTGATAGAGACCTCGTAATGCCTGAGCCTGCGAATCCTGCTGAGAGCGATATGGCGGAACCCGGTTTTCTTCATATAGAAGAAACCGAGCAAAAGGAAACGATAGCCCCGCCTGTCCATGCCAGGTTGGCAAGCCCCCCTCCACCGCAAAACATGGAGCGCCCAGGAACCGTTGAACATCTTGCAGCGCGTGAGCCTGTAGCCGCGCTCGATCCCGATACACCGGAGATCAAGCAACGTTTGGGCGCGTTACGCCTCGAAGTGACCAGTATGCTCACCGGCTTACGTTGGCATGGTCAGCGGGTTGACGACATTGCAGCAAAAATGATTCCCCTTCTCAACGTTGGCGCAGTCGAACAATGGAAACCTGTCCTGATACCGTTTCTTTTTGAGATAGATCGCGCAGGTAATCTCGTACCTGTCTGGCTAAAAATTATCGAGCGAGGAGATCCGCCTGACTTACCGCCTGACACGAATCCAGCTGAAACAATGGAAGGTCGGGCTCGGCGTTTTGCCATCCTGATGCTGGGGAATTACAAATCGGCAGATGCGCTCCCGCAAAGCAAGCCTATCGGATTTGCGCGACCAGGCTCAACCTCGACCAGCACCGGTGCTATCGATCTTCCTCGCACTCTTGGCAAGCTTGCACTCGATCCCAGCACATCGCTCTATGCCACACAGGCACTGGCGAAACAGGGCACAACAGCGGCGATTCAAACGCTAATAAGCACCCTGAAGGATGCGAAAGGCTGGGCAAAGGTCGATGTGGTCGAAGGGATTCTGGCGCTTGAACAAGAACGCTTCAATGATATTCTGATCGCGAGCGGCTTGCAGGGCGCTCCTGGGTTGGAGAGCTATCTTGCCACCCCGCTCTATCAGGGCATTCCTCTAGAGCCGTATCTGCGCGGCGGCAATCAGATCGGTCCACGTCTGAGTGAGCAAGCGGCGCTTATTTTTCATCAGGTGCTGCAAAATAGCATGATTCCTCCCATAGAGGAGAGCGACACCGTGCCCGTCGTTTTTGAACGTAAGCTTCTCCCGATCGCGCAGGCCTTGTTTGAAGGCACGCGCAGCACACCAACCTGGCAACACACAATTACTATGCATCGCCTCGGCGTGATGCTTGGTCGCTATTGGAGCAAGATAGCTAGTGGAACACTCCAAAACACGCAGATTGTCGAGCAGGTCTACGGCTGCCTGCCGATGATGAACGAGGTTGAGCGTTGGATGGACGGTCCTGGCCGCGATGTCTTACTCGATACTCTGGCGAACTCGACCGAGCAGGATGCCGTAATCGCCACAACGAGAGTGCTGGGCGAGCTGCGTGATCCGCGCGCGATAGGATTGCTGATTACCCAGATTGAGAAGGTGCAGGAAGTCCCAAATCGTGAACAGGCTCTCCTCCTGGGCACAAAGTGCCAGACATTAGGGTTTTTGGGGGATCGACGCGCCGTTGCTCCTCTGCTCCATCTGCTCCATCGGACGGTGGATGTAGCAAAACGCAATAGCCTGCCCAGGCGCACAACGCCTTTGCCAACAGGCGACCCGGATATTCCTGGCAGTATCGTATATACAGCGATTATCCGCGCTTGTGGGCAACTGGGAGATCGCAGCGCGCTAGAAAGCGTCTCGCAAGCGACAAAAGACGTTGATCCCTACGTGCGTAGCCGCGCTGTAGAAGCGGCCAGACTTCTTGATCCGGGCGGGGAAGCAGATCGGACCATCGAAATGTAATCCATAGGGGCACCCTCAGGGTGCCTCTTCTCAATTCGGCCTATCTTTCTTTTAGCTATTTTTATGCAGATAAACGGGCAAGCTGATGTAGCACGTTTGTCTTATCTTTCATGGCCCTCTTCGGCCCTCAATGTATACTATCTGAAGAAAGTGTATTAGCGCGAAGTCAAGAGCTATTATATTTTTGCTTGTCTTGCTCTCACATCTGAATTATGAAGGATATTGGGATGAATATGTTGGTGGGGAAAACTCTCGGAGGGTATCGCCTGGTGCGGGTAATCGAGAGCGGTGGTATGGGTGATATCTATCTAGCTCAACATGCACGAATTGGACGCAAAGTAGCCATTAAAGTCGTTTGTGGGGATCTGCGGGCGGTTCCTAATACCCCCGAAGGCAAGCAAGCAGCATTACGTTTTGAACGTGAGGCTCAGGCCGTTGCCGAACTGGACCATGAAAATATTTTGCCACTCTACCATTTTGGCGAAGAGACGATAGAGCCTGGTGGGCCGCCAATCACTTACCTGGTGATGCCTTATCTGGCTGAAGGCTCGCTCTGGAAATGGTTGCAGCGCCGTACTCAGCAATTTGGCTTTGGCTGGCCCATTGCGGCGGAGGAAGCTGGCTATTATCTGATGCAAGCAGCCTCGGCCCTCCAATATGCACACGATCATGGAATTATCCATCGAGATATTAAACCCACCAATTTTTTGATCCGTGTGGAGCGCGGCTCCTTAAAGAGTGGACAATATGCTCACCTGAGTAACATTTTTCCACATGGACGACCAACGCTCTTGCTTGCGGACTTTGGGTTAGCCGCCTTTTATCGTACTGGTCGCTCGCTGCATCGTTCTGTCGGCACCCCTCTCTATATGGCCCCGGAACAATTCGATGATCCGCTATTAGCTACATCTGTTCATGTAGGTCCATCAGCAGACCAGTACGCATTGGCCGTCATGATCTATCAGCTGATGACTGGTCGCGCTGTTTTTGAAGGAACGACCGCCCAGCTCTTGCATCATCACCACCACACACCACCGACGCCCCCCAGCGTCCTCAACCCCGCTTTACCACCGGAGCTTGACGAAGTCTTTTTGCGCGCGCTCTCGAAGAAGCCAGAGCAAAGATATCAGAATATTATGGCATTCGCACAAGCCTATGATGCAAATTTGCAGAAGGTAATCCATGCCCGTCAGACACAAGCGGGACAGAGTATGGAGAAGCCACGAGGCATTTCCAAAGAAACGCGAGTCTTTGCGCTCAGGCAGTTGCGCGAGGCGACCACGCTGCCTTTGCAGGCACCTCTCCCCGATCCTGCCGCTCTCCCCCATAACGTCCACCCCATCACCGCCCATGTGGCCACGCTGGAAAATCCGGCAGTACGTAAGCGCACCCCCATACCCAGAGAGGGTGAAAGAGCTGGCAAAAAAGCCATAGGGAGTCCGCCTCCTGTGTCCAGCCTGACAACGGCAAAACTCTGGTATCGGTCGGGGCCGATCTCTTTGCTACAACATTCGCCAATGTTTGGTGTGATTATGATTGGGATCGTGCTTTTACTATTACTGGTTGTCGGGTTTTTGCTGCTACTGTTTTTATGGCATGGGCGATAGGGGCAGGTGCGAAACCTACCCCCACATGTTATTGTGGCACGATGGGTAGAAGCACGTATGAAGGGTGCTCGGTATCGTGCAGGATCGTCTGATGGGCTATCGCCAGTTCATCGTCAACGCCGAAATCGTGACCTGTATTGGGGTTGCGGTCCCAACGTGGGAAGTTGCTGCTCGTGATATCGAGACGGATCTGGTGGCCTTTGAGGAAAACGTTGCTGGTGGCCCACAGGTCGATCTCGTATTCATAGGGTTTGCCATGCTCGATTAACGATGGCTCTTCGCCCTTTGTAAAGTTGCGATAGCGGGCACGAATAATGCCGTCGGTGAGGTTACGGGCATAGCCATCGGGATGGACATCGACCAGCCGGGCTACAAAGTCGGTGTCTGGTGCGCTCGAAGCTGCCCACAGATGAACGGTGATGGGGCCAGTCACCTCAAGATCTTGCTCCAGGGGAGGAGTAGAATAGACCAGCACATCCTCGCGCCTCTCCGTTGTTCGCTGATCGAAGGGACCACCAGGGAACTCCGGCGTCATCAGGAGCGCACCGCCACGAGTGAGTACCGGGTTGGCGGGATCATAAGCGTAGCGATCAGCCGTCTCTGCTTCAGGAGCAGTCGTGCTGAGCGTACCATCGCCGTTGAGCGTATTAGCCTGCCCGTTGCTTCGTAGATAAAAACGCGTCTCGACGGCACGCGCCAGCGGCCATTCCTGTTCGTCGCGCCAGACATTAGCGCCCATCACAAAAAGCTTGATGGGAGCCTCTTTCAGCATGCCAGTATCGATACCCTTCAAAAACTGATCGAACCAGCGCAACTGCAAGCTCACGAAGTCGATCTGCAAATTGATGAAGGCGGCGCTCGCCCCAAAGCCGAAGTTCACTTCGCCAACGGGGTTATTGGTATTGCCATGTGTCCAGGGGCCAATCAGCAGTTTGCTCTGGCGTGCTTCCGGCGTTGTGCCCTGCTCGCGCATAATTTTGAAGTTCCCGATGGTATCTTTGAGGAAGATATCGTACCAGCCACCCACGTTGAATGTCGGGGCTGTCACATTCTCATGCTTGCCGAAGATGGTCATCGGCTCCGCATGTTCGCGGTCCATAGGATGCTCGAAGGTTTCAAAGAACGCGGGGGCGACATCGTTGCGCCTCAAAGGACCGAAGTCTTTAAGCGGTAAGGACCAGTACCCCTGTTTTCCCAACGCATCCACATCTTTTACCATCATGTAAATAGCTCGCCCCAGATTGCGCGGATCGGGATCGCCCGCGTGGCGGCGCATCAGCACGTTCAGTCCCATTGAAAGTTGCCAATTTGCCGAGGTGCCCAGTTCAAATGCGCCTCCCCGGAACAGGATACCATTGAAGGGATCATTCCAGGTGATGAATGGCACCATTGCTTTCAGTGCGGGCGGCTGGTGAACGGCGGCAGACCACTGCGTAAAGCCAAAATAAGAGGCCCCGTACATTCCAACCTTGCCGTTGCTATAGGGCAACTGTGCTGCCCACTCGATGGTATCAACGCCATCCAGGGCCTCGTTGCGCATAGGGTCCCATGCCCCTTCAGAAGCAAAACGGCCACGCGTATCCTGCACAATCACAACATACCCTCGTCGAGCCACCTGAGTAGGGTCCAGCACGGAGGCTCCAATGGGGAAATCTTTGCCATATGGCAAGCGCGTCAGTAGCACAGGCCATTGGCCCTCGCCGACAGGGCGATAAATATTAGCACGTAGGGTTGTGCCATCTCTCATCTTTGCGGGAACATCAAAGTCTACCGTGACCTGTTGACCCATTTGCATTGCCATCGGTGATACTCCTCTTCATCCTAAAGATAGATTTATTGACTGCACAATTAGCTACCTGCATCATACAACGTCTGGGCGAGCGAGCGCCAATGGCTCTGTTCGCTCTCAGCCCCTATGCCTGTTGGGCATACTGGCTGAGCGTCTCTTCAATCTGCTGTCGATGGAGTTGACCGTGGAAAATGCCCAATGCGCAGAGACCGATAGCATTCAACGGGCCAAAGACAGGTACGAACGTAATCTCGCGTTGCAAGTTAGGAACATCCGGCCAGGCGTCCAGGAAAGCAAGCGCCATGCGACGGCTTTCGGTCAGGCGAGCTTTCACCTGCTCTACCGTCTTAATGTTCTCCCAGGGAGTCTCGTAGCGCAGCCTGAATTGTCCGTCAAGTTCGACGCCCCGCGCCTGATGGGCCGTGAGAGCGCAGATCTCTTCGACGGATGAGGTCAGATGAGCCACAACATGACCAATACTCCACCCTTTTTCATCGCCAGCTGTGGCTGCTGGATCATGGGGGACAAACACCATCGCTTGATCGGATGCGCCAGTGATCAGCGATTGAAGTGCATCAAACAACTCTTTCGTCGATGTCTGCAAATCTGTCAGGGTCAAACCTTTTGTTTGCTCTGCCAGAGACTTTGTTCCTGCTTGTACCGCTGCAAAATCGATTTGTATCACAAAAACCTCCTAATATAAGCTAAAGTGGAATATAAAATATAATTAACGGACATGTCAAGATGGGCTTTGCGATCTCACTTGAGTTTTTGCTTTGCCTTGACACATTTCCATCCGATTCGCTATACTCAGTCCAGAGAGACAAAAGGCTATTTTCCTCGCGTCATTTTTATCCTGGCATCAAATAGAGTAGGGCTGCATGGCACAAGAGCAGGTATCGGGAGCATATCTTGTCATCCAGCAAGGACCGCAACTTCTGGTTGGCAAGCGCGTTGAATTGTGGAAAGATTGTACTACCATCGGGCGGAGCCGCGATAGCGACATTTTTCTGGAAGATATCACGGTTCATCGCAAGCAAGCCAGTATTCTCCGCATTGGAGCAGGCTTCATCTTGCGAGACGATCATGGAAGCGGCGATAGTATTGTCAACGGGCGCTCTATCACCGAACAACTTCTGAACAATGGCGACAAGCTCCACTTTGGCAATACGGAGATGACGTTCTACGCCAACGAAGGCACCCGACCATTCCAGCTCCCCTCGTCACGCGGACGCGAACTGTATATCGGCAAAACCGCCGATCCTCAAGCCTCAGTGATTGCACGTCTCAATCTCTCAGGCCTGCGCGGTAGCGATGTGATTCGTAGCATTGAACTGATGCCGGAGATGACGATTGGACGGAGCCGCTCGTGTAGTATTTTCCTGGAAGATCTGGCGGTGAGCCGCCATCACGCAACCATCCGTGAGCTACCGAGCGGAGAATATGAACTGGTTGACAATCGTTCCGCCACTGGCACCTACGTTAATGGACAGGCGATCACGCGCTGTATGCTTCACGAAGGTGATATCGTCCAGATCGGCGCGAACAAGTTCACCTTTATCCTTACCCGTTCATGACACAGCCATGCCCAATCCATCGCTCAGCGACTTCACCCGCTCAGCATAGTAATCACGCTCGTGACCATTTCGTCCGCGCAATGGCGGCGCATACGCTCGTGTCTGACGCATAAAACGCTGTACCTCCTGCGGCACCGCATGCGAGCTATCACCACTTTGACGCACCTGAGTAGAAGATATCTGGCGATAGTCAGGATCGAAGGGGAGCGGATGGACAAAGCGGGCGAAACGCGCATTTTGTGGTTGCTGCAACAGCGTGCTCAGATCGTCCTCATCTTGATTGCCGCGTGGCGCAACCAGCAATTCCGCCAGACTGAACAGTTTGGAGAGCGCAGCATCGCGATCATCATAATAGCGCGGATCAAAGATTTGTACAATTTTATCGAAGCCAAGCACAAAAAAAATGCGCCGCACCTTTGGAAAGGACCGTCGTATTGCCTCCGCTTGCTCCAGATAGAGGCCGCGATTAAACAGCATAATCCCCCCTTCGGGGATACGTCGTCGCAGCAGGTTTTGCAGCAGCACAATGCGATCCAGCAGCAGCGGACGCTCCACCGTTTCTTTATCGACGGTATGTTTGCTGAAGGCGGCATAGAGATGCATTGGTTCATGCAAATGGGCGTAGCGCCTGGCCTGTTTAAGCAGTGCTAGATGAGCGACTGTAGGCGGATTGAACGAGCCTGCAAGCACAATCACATTGTCTCGCGGAGGCGCTGAACCGGGCGCGATCAGCGCCAGAGGTTCGCTTACATCCTGAAGCTGGTGCAGCGCCTTCTGTACCCGTCTGAATCGCTCAATTGTCCGAGCAGAAAAATAAAAAGCCATCAATTGCTCACTATTCCCCACACAGCTATTGACCTGTGCTATCTACGCAGCTTGTAGCGAGGCGCAAGAAAGAGTATCAGGGCCGCCCCCGCGAATAGTACGACCGCGACCGTCGTCAGGATAGAGAAGAACAGGGGATTGGCATCAGCGCCACCACTTTTACTATTATACAAAACTACGTTGCCTTTTCTGCTATCGACCGGCGTTGGCGTTGGCAGAGGGGCGATAACCGAGATGCTGCGGGTGGGAGTAATAGGTATCGTGACATTGGTATAGTTTGCGGCGAAGGATTGGCCGGAATTGGCGCTGACCTGGAGCTTTGACTCATCGACCACTTCAAAATCGGAGCCCTGGATATTCTTTAATTGTGCCAGATCGTCGTTATTCCAGCGATTATCGGGCGCGCCGGAGATAAACCAGCTGCTGCCATTATCGGCCACAATCATTCCATAACGTTGGAGTGCCGTCAGGATCACGCGGCTCTGCGGTGGATAAGATGCAATATTCACGCTGGCTTTGAGACGTAAGCGCAACCCCATCGGGGGCAGATTGGGATTGGTGCTTGATGAAGCATCATGACGCGCGGGCCAGAGGAAAGCACGCTGGCTGCGATTGACGGTAAAGCGTAGGGCATGATTGATTGCGCCTACCGCAACTTCGTCATAGCGAGCCAGGCCGGGTAGGATCGGTAAACCGGCGGCATCGGCGGATGTCCACGTCTTCGGGCGCAGGGCGTTCGAGTTCAAATTCCAGACCGCCCCGCTGCCAGCTTTCCAGCTCCCATCCTTCTGAGGAGAAGCGTTAAACATTTCGTAGAGTTTGCAAGTTGTGCTATTTACCACAATCACATGGCGGTCGCCCGTGCTCTGCGAGCCGCCTTCGATAGGAGCGTTGGCGGGAATGGGATAGGGACCGGGATTGCTCTCGTTCGTATAGGTAAAACTCACGGGTACAGTGCGTTGATTGCCAGGAACGACGACATAGGGGATGCCGATGGGGCCACCATTGTACAGGCCAGAGCCAAAATCGGCGTGGACATGGCCAGTAAGTCCGATGCTGGCAACAAAATTGGCAGAGTTCGGCTGAACCGGTAGCGTTGAAATATCGCGATTCCAGATATTGTCAGCGGGAAAAATTGGGCAATTACCGATACTGGAGGCGCGTTGAGGCTGGGCATGCACCGCCGCTTGTGACCAACCAATCAGCACACCACTCGGCAAAAGGAAGAAAAATACTATGATACCTATCGTTCGATAAAAAGGGGCCGATGCTACATTGATACGACGCATAAAAGTACCTCACAGCTTGCTCTACGCAAGCTTCCTAAAAAGAGGATGATATTGCTATGGTATTCCCAATTTCTCCCCATCTCCACGTCCTTGTAAATCATACGCTTTTTGGGGGCAGTGCGTCTATTGCATAGCCATAAGTGCTCAGGAGATGGCAGGACTAATCATGCATACTCAAATGATGCACCATTTCATACTCCTGTTGCGCTTCTTTTAAGCGGCCAAACTGCTTCAAAACATCGCCTTTATTCTGATGGAAAGCGGGTGTACGCGGCTGCAAGCGGATCGCCTGATTGTACGCTTCTAAAGCTTCCTCATAGCGATGCAGATCGGCCAGGACGTTACCTTTGCCATTGTGGGCCGTGGCAAGGTTGGGATTCAACAACAGCGCGTACTCGTACGATGCCAGCGCCTCCTTGTAGCGTTTGAGATCGTAGTAGACGCGGCCTTTGCCATTGTGAGGAGAAGCCAGATGGGCGTCGAGCTTAATCGCGTGCTCAAATGGCTCTAGCGCCTCCTCATAACGGCGCAGATGCCAGAGCGTCCAGCCCATCCGGTCATGTGCATAGGCGAAATCAGGTACCAGTGTGAGCACCTGCTCGTAGGCAGCGAGCGCGTCTTCGTACTGCTTTAGATGATAGAGCGCATCGGCTTTCCCCTCGTGCGCTTGTAGATGGTCTGGATCAAGCATAATCGCCTGATTAAAGCTGACGAGAGCATCCTCGAAATGGCCCAGGGAATAGAGAGATTTCCCTTTCCCTACATATGGGGAGGGATTGTTGTGGTCGAGATGAATGGCACGCTCAAAGGAGACAACGGCCTCTTTATAATGCTTAAGATGCAAAAGCGCCCAGGCTCTGCCGTCGTAAGCGGCTATGCAGGCGTGGTCAAGATCGATAGCTTGCTTATACGCAACGATGGCCTGCTCATAATCGCCCAGATAGTAGAGCGTATTGCCCAGCCCCACATAAGCGTCAACCAGCGTCGGATTCAGTTGGGAAGCCTGTTCGTAGCAAGCAAACGCGTCCTCGTAATGTTTCAGGTCGTAAAGAATATTGCCTTTGCCCATATACGCCGGAATATAGTTGGCATCCAATTGCAACGCCTGCTCGTAAGCCGCCAGCGCCTCTTTGGTGCGACCCAACGCATAGAGGGCGCTTCCCCTGCCTTCGTATGCATCAGTAAAGGAGGGCGAGAGCTGGATGGCACGCTCAAACGCGACCAGCGCCTCCGCATAGCGGTTGCCGTTAAACAGGCGATTGCCCTCAGCCAGCAACTGCTCTTTCGTTTTGCGCACGGGACCGGTGGGGATGGTCAGCAGGGCAGTGATAAAGGACGCGGTGTCTGCATAGCGGTCCTCGCGATTTTTCGACAACGCCTTGAGCACAGCCTGCTCGATATGCTCAGGAATGTCGGGATTCAGCTCAATCAGCTGGCGCGGCGGCTCGGTCTGATGTTTCAGGCCAATCGTGACGGCATGAGCGGCGACGAAGGGCGGCTCGCCAGTGAGCAACTCGTAAGCGATACAGGCCAGGGCGTACTGGTCGCTTCTGCGGCTGGCAATGCCCTCAAACTGCTCTGGAGCCATATACAAAGGGGAGCCAATTACGTCAACGTACTTGGTTTTGGTATTATCGAGAAACACCGCAATGCCAAAATCGGCAATCATCGCGTCGCTTTTGGCGTTGAAAAGGATATTTTCCGGCTTGAGATCGCGGTGGACAATATTTTGCTCATGGACAAACTGCAACGCCTGTCCCACCTGAGCCAGAATGCGCAGCGATTCATCGAGCGGTAAAAGACCCGATGGGGTATGCTGCAAGCGATCACGCAATGAGCCATTGGACGCGAACTCGGCAATGAGATATGGGAACCCATCATGAATCCCTACATCATAAATCGGGAGAATGTGTGGGTGCTTTAAGATTTCTAGAAACTGAGCCTCCTGTAAAAAACTCTCCCGCTCTTCTTGTGAGCCAAGATAGGTAAGATGTAGCAATTTAATGGCAACAATGCGATTGGTCAGGTAGAGGTGCGTACCCTGATAGATACGTCCGAAAGCGCCGCTATTCAAAGCAGCAGTGATGCGGTAATTCCCAATCTGTTTGCCGATGTACTTATCTTCGAGTTCCATAGCCCACCCCTTTAACATCTTTTTTCCCTGCGCAATTCTAGCACTTACGTACGAACCATATTAACAGGCACGAATATGAGCTGTCAATGTGCATAGTGTACAAAATACAATTACTATTCACAATAATATAGACG
>DASTZT010000166.1:0-11476 GCA_035764225.1 Ktedonobacteraceae bacterium | reverse complement strand
CTCCGTAACATGCTGGCAGGTTGAGGCTATAGCCATCCGTACGGAAGACGATGCAGGCCTCGCCGAGCAATTTGCGCAACTGATGGATGGTGGAGTGGAATGTCTGATTCACGTTATCATCAAACTCAGGCCAGAGCGCGGTGATGATCCGTTCTTTGCTCTCAGGGGAGCTGGCATCGAGGAGGAAGAAGAAGAGTTCCATAGCCCGTGCCATGCGCCAGCGTTTAATGAGTTGGTCATCAAGCGAGACGGCTGGTTCGCCGAAAGCTCGAATGGTGAGTTTGGGGATACGTGTAATTTGTTCTATAGCGTCAGTCGCAACTCGTGGTTCGCTCACCGGTTCTTGAGGCGCTGTTTCTAGCGCGAGTATTTCGCGCAAGTGTGCGAGCTGGGGCGAATACCTCACGAGCTGGAGCAACTCTGGGAGCCATTGCAATTGAACCTGTATCAGGTGGGAGTAGTGGGCATGGTCGGTGAGCCAGAGCGTAATGTCTGCGAGCAAGTCCAGCGCCGCCTGTTGCTGTCCACATGCAAGCTGACAGGCTGCTAAGCGTAGCCGGGCGATCCTTAGTTCCTGCTGCAAACCACTTTCGTGCAGAGCCTTCTCGATTGCTACCAGACGTGTATAAGCGTCGTCGTAGCGCTGTTGATAAAGCAGGATCAGACCATAGGTTAACTCTCGTTCTGCCTGTTCATAGTTGATCATGTTCTCGCCTGTGGCCTGAGCCTCGATTTTGTCGAGGAAGAGCAAGGCGCTGGTTGAATCTCCCAGAAACAGGTGGATCAGCGACATATTTGTAAGGATAGAATGAACAAGGTGCTGACTTTTTGAGGAATACGCCAGGGTCAGCGCGTCTTCATAGAAGGTGAGTGCCTGCGCGTACATTCCCTGTTCTAATCGCAGGAAGCCGAGATTTGCCAGCACAGACGCCTCACGTCCACGCGCGGGGATGGAGCTGCGGGTCAGCGCAAGAGCCTCTTGCAGGTCAGTTTCTGCTTCCTCATATCGCCCTTGTTCTCTAGAGAGAATGCCCTTGCGTGTCAGGTTATTCACCTTCCCTTGTTCATCTTGGAGCTGTTCACAATAGCTTAGCGCGCGCGCGAGATGATGCTCTGCCAGGACAAAATTGCCAGTGAAATAATAGGCGTTGACCAGCACGCCGTGGGTATCTGCTATCTGAAACAGCGGAAGTTGGTGCTGCCAGTTGTGGAGAACTTCCTGTAGATAAAGGATGCCTTCGGTGAAATCTCCTAACAGATTAGCACAAATGCCTATGCGTAATTTGGCTTCTGCGCGTAGCTCGACCTCTTGATCCGGCAGAGATTGCAGGGTTTGCCAGCAGAGGGTCTGAGCCTGAAGATAGTCACCAGCCTGATATAAGGCTCTGCTACGCAGAAGATTTGCTTCGGCTCGGAAGTGCTCTATTTCGGCTGAAGGATGATGGGATGCCATTTCAGTGAGTAGTTCTGAAATCTTCTCCAGCACAGGAAAAGCCGAGAGATACTGTCCGCGCATCAGAGCAATGGTTCCTTCAAGCAGCAACAAACGAGGAGAATGCTCTCGCACGGCTAAAGGAAGAGCTTGCAACCAGTGAATCAGGGTATCTAAGCGTCCCTGCCGCAAGAATTGTTTGTAGGTTTCAAGGATGAATAAGACTGCCAGGTCGTTAGCACCAGCTTCAAGAGCGTGATACATGGCCTGATCATAGTTCAGACGAGCATGCCAGAGGTCAGCAGCCCGGCGGTGCAAAGCCAGGAACCGCTCGGTATCTTGCTGGCGGAGGTGTGAAGTAAGCAGATCGCGAATAACTGGATGGCAGACATAGATCGTCTGCATTTCGCTTTCGTACGCGCTGATAAATAGCCCTTGCTGCTCTGCATGAGCTAGCAGTTCAGCGGCTTCTGTGATCTCCAGCAGCGCATTGCAGAACTCTGCCTCCATTTGCTGAAGAATTGAGGCAGGTTGCAGGAAGCGGTAGAGGGTGTGATCGTGCCGAAATACTTCATGGGCAACGTAGGCGAAAAGATTTTTGCGCTGGCGTGCTATAGCGGTGTTTTCCCGCAGAAAAGAGACATGCGAACTGGTTCCCGTCGTCTGGCTTGCCGGTAAAAAGCGGAGATCGCCCAGGTGTGTGCCTAGCAAGATACCTGCAATCCAGCCGTCGAAAGAGGTAGCCAGTTGCTCCGCATCGTTCGCCGTAAGGGTTGTCAGGCCGTGAAGCCTCGCCAGTTCAGAAATTTCTTCTGCTGAGAACCGTAAAGCATGACTATTAAAAGCAAACAGCTCATCGCGTGTGATGAGTCGGGCGAGTTCAATTTGAGGGAGAGCCCGGCTTTCAATCACCAGGACCATCTGAGGAGGCAATTTCGTAAGCAGATAATTGATCAGGTTGGTGAGCGTCTCATTCTCGTTGATTTGCTCATAATTGCAGAGGAAAAGAGCGAAGCGTTCAGTAACTTTGCTCTGTATAGCATTACAGAGGATGTCAATAGCAAAGCGGTGGACGCTGGAAAGAGGAGAAGCATCGCGGACAAACTGGTTAGTAAAAACGGCTGTCAGCGTATTGTCGAGCTGAGGAAAAGCGACGCAAAGGCTGTCAAGCAGCGTGCGCAGAAAAAGCACCGAGTCGGTATCAGTGTGTTCAAGAAAATACCAGCAACAGGGAAGAGGGACGGAGGCCGCAAAATCGGCGAGCAGTGTTGTTTTCCCATAGCCAGCAGGGGCACAGAGCAGCACAAGTTTTTTTACAGATTGAGAAGCAGTGTTCTGTGCTTCGCCGAGAATAACCTCCCGCAAGTGCGAGACCAGGTTGACACGATGAAGGATAGTGGAGGGAAGCACAGGAGGTGCGATTTGCCGGGAAACATTGGTAGCATGCAATGGCTCTCTCCTTACAGAATCAACCACGCTGCAGCGCTTGTAGACGCGAGTTCTTGCTCTGAAAAAGGTATATTTTGGAATGATTGCCACACAGGCACTTTTACGCTTGTCATTCGCCTGGGGTTATCTTATCACAAGTATCACTTCAATTGCCAGTGAAAATAGCACAGCTATGTGCAAAGTCAAGTGCAAAGTCATTGCAAAGTGTAGGTGTGCTACTCTCTCAAAGAAGATCAAGGAGCCTCCAGAAAAGTGCTCCCGCTCAATAGGACGCTGCGTTATGTACTGGTAATAATCTCGTATTACGAAAGGGAGGAAACACTGCAATGCGTTGGTACAATTGGTTGTCCATATTTCTCCTGCGAGTATACAATCTTCTGTGGCGTATGGGAGCTTACAACCCTCTGCTTGCATGTCTTTTGTTGTGCTGCATCGTCGGATTGATGGTCAGTACAGCTCATAACCTTGGCCCAACTATGCCCTGGCCCTGGCCTGATAATGTGTAGGATAGGGCATAGGAAATGTCCTGGAAAACCATCAACGAGATTATCGCTCTGGCTTCTCTCGATCCAGCTTTTCGAGAAGCATTACAACGCGATCCGGTAACTGCTGCTCAAGCTCAGGGGTTTGAACTGACCTCTGAGGAGCAGAGCGTTTTTCAAGCCTTTGCTTCGCGTACCCTGGTAGAGTTCTGCCAGGGTGTGTTGGAGCGGTTGGCTTCGCCTTCGTCAAGAGAAGAATAGGAATAAACCACACGACGACGATAGTTATATGTATAGTAGCGGAGGTAACGGTCGTAGAGGGAAGGCAATCTGCTTTGGGTGTGGCTACAATCTTTGTCTTCTGTCGAGCGAGTCAAAACAGGGAGGTTTTATGAAAAAATCCGTTTCCCGTGTGCTCTACCTTCTCGCTCTCCTTCTGGTTATCGGAGGAAGCGTGGTTTTCTATTTTGGTGCTGGTGGCGGCAATATGAACACATTCAATGCCCTTGCCGCATCTGGCCATCTCTTTGTCGCCGCTGATATGAGCAATTCTATGCTCACAAGGCTCGGAGCACTGCTCGTCGCTCTGGGCAATCTGCTCGCCCTAATTGCCTGGATCGGTGCGCTGGTTAAGACTGCGCGTTTGGGCCGCTGGGGTTGGTTTATCTTTCTGCTGCTTCTCAATGGTTTGACGATGCTGGTCTATATTTTTGCTGGTCCAACAACGTCATCGCGTCCCTCTCTCTCAAACCCATCCTACGATGGCCCACGCCGCTAATTGATGTGCGAGAGGCGCGGGCGAAGGAAAGAAAACGGGACTAGAGTTGGCGCAACTCAGCGGTCTGGTGTTCAGGCTCGAAATAGAGACGAGGCTTGCCCTTAGGATTGTTGCCAAAAAGCACCAGTTCATAGGCAGTCTGTCCATCGTAGCCCTGCTGTGCATGAATATCCTGTGGAGGAGGTGGCAAAATCGCCACCTCGCCAGACTCAAGGATACGCTCCTCGATGAGTTGAACGTGGGCCTCTCCGGCACCGCTCCCAGCATCCATGCGCCGCCAGACCTGGTAGCGGTCTCGGCCACGATACACCCCAATGATGCCCCAGCTATTGTGATTATGGATCGGCGTCAGCGCCTCAGGACCAAAGCAGGCATCCATTAACGTCAAGCCGTTCTCTTCCTGATACAGCGGGACGGATGTTTGACCCTTATGCACGTTGCCCCCCGGTTTTCCCTGCCACTGGCGAATGACAGGCTCAGCGAGCAGGTGGCGCATGCGCTCTGCAATGCGTTCCAGGTCTGGGCCACGATCACCGTCTTCGGCAAGGATGCGCTTGACATCCTGAATAAAAGCTGCAATGGTTTCGCTGTGGGTCATCTGTTCTCTCCTCATCGCTGGGATTATTGCTCTCGAACGCGGATACGTTTCATACTCATTAGAAGCAGAAACGTATCCATCTTGTCAAGGAGCCAGATCCTCCATCCTGAAGCTGTTATGGATAGCTCACCACAGTGACCGGAACGTCCGGGTTGGCGATGGTGGACGAGCCGCCCGTGTTGTTGACCACGTTCAGGATGCCCCCTTTCCCTGCCGTGGAGAGGAAGATCGTGAGCAGATCGTGCAGGCTCGACGCCGGGAGGGTCGTGGGAACCTCAAAAGCGTTTGCGGCGAAGATGTCCACGCCGTGGTCGAAGAAGCTGTAACTGCCCAGACCGAATCCGCTGAAACTCCGTACATGATTGCCAATTTTGAAGGCGGCCCAGCCGTTGACGCCAGGAGCTTCCATCCATGCTGCCTGGCTGGGTGGGTCGTAGGGCATCTCGTTCTGGAAGAAGATATCTGTGCCGCCATTGCCGTTCCAGATCACCTCGAACTTCTGGTAGTGCTCGACGAACAGGCCGTATGCGGTGACGTTGTCGCCGTTGACGATGACGCCTGTGTCAGCCGTGTTGGTGGTCCAGCCCACGCCGTTGCCGTGATCGGCCCGCCATGCCCAGATGTCATCGAGAATGACGTTGTCGCTATTGACGACCAGACTGTTCGTTGCGCTGCCCGCCTCCGCGCCGCCGATACGGAAGAACACATCCTGAATCGCCGTCGGATCGGAGGCGTCATGGTCGCTGCGATGGTCGCCGTGTTCGTCGTCGTTTCCCACCTGGAGCAGCGCCGGAGAGTTCGTTGCGCCAGCGTCAAAAATCATCCCTGAGAGCAAGGCCCCCTTCGCGCTGGCGACTCTCATTGAGACGATGCCGTTATTGGGGATCAGCGTTGGGAAACCGAGGCCGAGCACGACAGTATCGGGATGCGTGACCTCTATGCTCCGGTTCAGGTGATAGATGCCTGGGGTCAGGATGAGGTCTCTACCGGAGGCTAATGCGTCATTGATCCTCTCTACCGAGTCCGTCGGCTGGGCAATAAAAAACCTCTTGATGGAAACGGACGAGCCAGGCGTTGCGCCGTTGGCCCAGGTCGTACCTACGGAATTGTGCTGCACTGAGGGCACAAAGACGTTGAAGCGTCCCCTGGCATCCATGTACAGGAATGGCTCTTCTTGTGTCACCGGGCTGCTCGCGAGCGTGGTATACGGACCGCCACATGACGCCTGACTAGGGAAACATTGGGCGGGCGCGCCAACAACGCCTGAAAATACCTGGTTCCAGACGCCGTTGGTCCAGCCGTCGAGCTGGCTATTCCTGACGATCCACTGCTGCTGCGAGCCGTTGAGCACGGTGTTGCCATCGAACTCCGAATCGGCGATGAAGCCGCCGCTGGCAAAGGATGGGGGGGAACAGAAATCCATCAGGGTGGTGAACCCGTTGATGTGAACCCGGCGCATCGGTGCCGCCTGCGACACTGCCCAGAATTCGCCGTTGAAGCAACCGGCATTCGGAGTAGTCACGTTGATGGTCAGGTTCGACAACGACCGCCAGAAGTTCACCAGCGCGGTGCAGTTGTTGGGACCGAAGCACTGGTTGCGTACGTCGATAGATCCGTTGATGACAACATCGTTCGGAGAGAGGCCGAGGCCTGCCACGGTGGTGTAGTAGCCAACCTGAAAGTTGAGGGGATTGGTACTTGACCCATAGGTGCCGGGCGCGAACAGCAGCGCATAACGCTGCGTTCCGAACTGGTTGGGAATCTGCTGGTTTGCTATTGCATCGACCGTCGCCTGGATCTCGCTCTGCGGCATGGCTGGATTGAAGATGAAGACGTTCGAGCCTAAACCAGATTGGCCGGACGATGCAGGCGGAGCCGCCAATGCGCTGAGTACCGCGCCTCCGTTGTTGCTTTGCGTATCGGCATGAGCGATAGGAGAAAAATAAAGTAGTGGAGAGGCTGAGAAGATTCCGATCATCCAACAGAGTAGCGCGATCATTCTCAGCAGCCGTTGAACAGGTTTCCGGTGCCCCAGAGCACCGTGAGGACGTGCATCCATGACATTTCCTTTTTCCATTTTCAAGAAGCCATAATACTTCTCGATACAGTACGCCTGAGATGTTACTCTTGCTGTTAATGTACAACATTAATGTAATTCGAGAAGCCACGCCAGGGGTTCGGTAAGAACCCCTGACGCAGCTGCATACAAAAGAAGGGCCAGGAGAAGCACTGAAAAGTTGTAGCCCCTCTAAGGATGCGTCCAGGAGAACCCGCTAGTATCGAATTGCAGGCCCCCTTTCTGGTAGGTGAACGAGTAGTTGATCGTCTGCCCCGGACTCATTCCCCCAGCCGTGAGTTGCCATTGCCCCGCGCCACTGTTGAAGCTCATAAACACGTTCTGCTGGACCTGACCAGGCACGACGTAATGTACGATCACATAGCCTGCCGTCCAGCCGCAGGGCTGGAACCAGAACTGTGCCTGACTGCTGCCGACACTATTGACTCCCTGGTTGAACGTACCGTTACAACCACTCGGAGTAGGTGTGGGCGGTGCTGTGGTGGGAGTGGGTGGTGCAGTACCGTTCGCCGTAAAGACACGCACATAGTCCACGACCATGCTATTGCCGGATTGCGTGGAGCCAGTCGGACCACCACCAAAGGCAGCCGGAAAACCTCCGCCCATAGCCAGGTCCAGGAGGATAAAGAATGAGTGGTCGATGGCGTTAGACCAGGTTGTCGGATCGACAGCGTTGGCGCTCAAGGTGAAGAAGTTCACACCATCCAGGAACCAGCGAACCTGCTCCGGCGATACACTGCGGTCAACCTCTACACGGTAGGTGTGAAAGGCTGTCTGGCAACCTGAACAGGCACGCTTCCCGCTTCCCAGGCCCGTTGTTTCGTTACACGGCCCCCCAGGATTGACGCCACAGTGCAGGGTGCCAAATTCGGAGCTTAGTCCGTTGATATCTTCCATGATATCAATCTCACCTATACCGGGCCAGTTGAGGAAGTTGCCGCGAAAGGCCGCGCCGAGCATCCAGAACGCGGGCCAGTATCCCGCCGCAGCCGCGCCGGAGACATTGGGCTGCTGAATAGAGGCTTCGACCGCCAGTTCGCCACCAGGAGGGGCCGCGAAACTGGTATTCTGGGTTTCGAGCCGCCCGGAGGTCCAGGCACCGCCATTGTTGATCGCTTTAATGACCAGGTGGCCGTTGCCATCCTGAAAGACGTTCGAGGTGCTAGTCGTCATGGACTCGACCTCGCCAGTGCCCCAGTTGCCGGGACAGCCTGAGCAACCATAGCCAGTACCGGTGTCATATCGCCAATTGGAGGTGTTGGCACCGGTGTTGGCTGGTCCGCTGAACTCATCGTTCCAGATTTGATTCCACGTTGCTGCGTGAGCTTTGGGAGCAACGCCTGCAGAGAAAAAACTAAAAGTAGCCGCGAAGATCAGCGCGATTGTACAGATAAACAGCATCGGGACGCGCCAGGAGAACCAGCGGCGTCGTGGAGGGGAATATCCTTCGTTGTTGTCCATAGGTTTTGCAAAGCTCCTTTTCGAGGTCTGTGGCACCGAACATTACTCGATTTGCTTATGGTGAACCTGGCTTTCTCTAGCAAAACGGGGTAAAACAGTTGTTCATCCCCGCAGTGTTTAGCAGCCGTATCACTCCTTTCTGAGAACCCATCTTTCCGCTCATCATTAACAAAACCGCTCTCCAGGCTGAAAATCAAGAAGGTACAAGGACGACAGGAAATCAGTCTGTTTTCATGTAAACGCATACAAGCAGCTAATAAAGCAACACAGGAGCAATTGATGCAGGTATTGGAACCGGTTTCATTACACATGATAATGATGAAACCGGTTTCTGTCAAGGTTTCTTACCGGAATTGCTGATTTTCGTGAGCATAGTGCTGAGTGGTGCGTATTGCAAAAGAACGTGGTTGCAGACTGGATAGCAAGCCGGAATGCTTGATTGAGAGAGCTTTCTGGATTATAGTGTCTTATGAATCGGTTTCTTTTTATTTATATGAAAAAGCAGGATATCAAATGCAAGAGAAGTTGACTATTCAAGATATTGCTCGCCTGGCAGGGGTTTCGAAAGCTACCGTCTCGCGCGTGCTCAACCACAACCCGGCGGTGAGTGCGCAAACCAGCGAACGTGTGATGCGGATTGTGCAGGAATATGACTTTGTTCCCAACGTTACTGCCACCGGGCTGGCTGGCGGTAAGACGCGCCTGGTGGGTGTGCTGGCTCCTCCTCTCGTGTGGGCGGGTATTTCAGAAATGTTGCTGGGGGTAGCCGGGTATATCGAGCATACTCCGTATGAGATCGTCCTCTACAGCATTAGCTTTTCGCGCAACCACTCGGACATCCTTGATCGGATTCTCTCCATGCGCATGATTTCTGGATTACTTGCCATTCTGCCTGGAGCGCTTTCTCACCATCTTACCGAGCGTTTCCACGAGGGATTACCATTGGTCATGATCGATGACCAGGAAAAACCTATCGATGTCCCCTGGGTGGGGATCGACAACATAGCTGGAGCATCTACCGCTACCCAGCATCTCCTGGATCTTGGACACCAGTGTATTGCGTATATTCAAGGTCCACAGGACTATATTTGCGCCGTTGAACGCTACCAGGGCTATATCCAGACATTGCAACAAGCTGGCATCACTCCAGACCCGACGCTGGTTTTCCAGGGGCGTTTTGACACAGCGAGCGGGCGTGAATGCGCTTCAGCCCTCTTTTCCCTTGACCGCACAGCCTGGCCCAGCGCCATCTTCGCCGCCAATGACCAGATGGCCTATGGCGTGCTGGAAATCGCCGAAGAGCGGGGTATCCGAGTACCGGAGGACATTTCCCTGATCGGTTTTGACGATAATCCTCTCTCCTCACACCTCCGTCCTGCCCTGACGACTATTCGGCAGCCTTTCTCTGCAATGGGTTACAAAGCCATTGAGCAGCTTTTGCTGATGGTCGATCCCAATCATCGCCTGCTGAATGGGCACAAGGATACAGATGCAATGATCGCGGCAGACCGTTTCTCACATATCCATATGGACTCAGCCCAACGTATCCAACTCCCAACCAGCCTGATCGTACGCTCCTCGACTGCCGCTCCACGAGGAGAAAAAGCGCGGTCGTCCCCCCTCCCACAAGGAAAACCCTCTTCTTAAATATCCGAAGACAGGGAAGAAAAATTTCGCGTAAAGCGGAAATACTTGACATGAAACCGGTTTCTCAGGTATAGTGCGAATATGAAACCGGTTTCACCTGGAAATTGACAGCAACACAGAGAGCATTGAACCATCTTGTTTGTAGCGCGGCAGTCATATGCGCCATTTCAGTATCCTCAAGCGGTTCGAGCCAGCCACGCTCTCTCGCCGCCTCCATTGAGGATCAATCTACATGCCCATATCTAAGGATGTCGAGTGGAAATGCACTGAGGTATCGTTTTTTTACCCGTATTGTTTGATCACTGATTGCAGCGAATTGGACACAAGGAGGTACACAGTGGCTTCTCACATGGACGAATTGAAGCAGCGTAAGGGGAGCTTATCTCCCACGATGCATCCTCGCTTTTGGCGAGTTGGAGCCTTGCTTGGCTTAGTGGTGCTCGTGGTATTCTTCGCCGCCTGCGGCGGTGGGGGTACACAGATCAAAACAAACAAGACGCATATTTTGACCGTAGGCGTTTCCCCCACCGGAAATTTTGTGGAAAATTATAACCCCTTCTTAAGTTCGACCAACCTCTACGGTACTATGGGTCTGCTTTACGAGACCCTGACGTTCTTTAATCGCATGGATAGCACACAGACCGCCATGCTGGCGCAGAGCTATGAAATGAACAGTACGGCCACCGCTGTGACGTTCCATCTGCGACAGAACGTCGTCTGGTCCGACGGGCAGCCGTTCAGCAGCGCCGATGTCGTTTTCACGCTGAATCTGCTGAAACAATTTCCCGCACTAGACAACAACGGCCTGTGGCAGACAATCCAAAGTGTAGCAGCTCCCGACTCCGATACCGTTGTTGTGACGCTCAAACACCCGGCACAACCCTTTGTCTGGTATCTGGCTGGACAGACCTATATTGTGCCCCAGCATATCTGGCAGAATGTTAGCGATCCGACTAAATTCACGAACACCTCGCCAGTTGGTACCGGTCCGTTCACGCTAAAATCTTTCACCCCCGCGCTTTACAAGTACCAGAAGAACGCGAAATACTGGAACGTCAGCCAGGTGCAGGTCGATGAGGTGGATTATCCCGCCTTCAGTTCGAATACCACCGGTGAGCTGCTGCTTTCCAATGGCTCGCTGGACTGGAACGGCGTCTTCGAGGCCAATATCCAGAAGGTGTATGTCAACCGCGACCCTGCGCATAACCACTACTGGTTCCCTGGCACGCAGACCACCATGCTCTACGTCAATCTGATGAAATTCCCCTTCAATGACCTGGGTGTGCGCAAAGCGATTGCCGAAACGATTGACCGCACGCAGCTTCAGAACCTGGCTGAGAGCGGCTATCAGAATCCGGCCAGTCCTACGGGCCTGGTGCTGCCAGCTAACCAGAGCTTCATGGCCCCACAGTATGGTTCACTGGCATTCGGCGTCAATACCAGTCAGGCGGCTCAGGATCTGCAGAGCGCGGGTTATGCCAAAGACAGCAACGGTATCTGGGCGAAAAACGGTAAGGAGATTTCCTTCACCATTCAGGCACCGACTGGCTGG
>DASTZT010000165.1:0-3153 GCA_035764225.1 Ktedonobacteraceae bacterium | reverse complement strand
GAGTTTGCGCCAGAAGAGGGCGAGCAAAAACTGGGCCTCTTTACCTACCGGCTCATCGTCGGACTCTGCGGACCAGCCAGCGACCCTACAACAGGGACGATTATGCTTCGGCCCCTGCATACCTACCTTTTTAAAAATCTGGGTGAACAGCAGCGTCCACAGCTCTTTGGACAGGATCAACCACCGCTGGTTCTGGTAGGAACGGCACCACAGCCTCTACAACAGATATCGCCAACGGATGCTCCGCCGCCGGGAGCAGGTATGCTCAACCAGCAAAATATCCCTACAGGCAGCCAGCCAATCATGCAAGCTATGCAGGCCCCTACAGCAACCGCTCAAAAAACAGCAACGGGACAACTTCCTCACCCATCAATGGAGCAGCACCGCCGCCAACAGTGCAAATTGCGCCTGGAACAAGCACAACACCTTTTACAGACCCAGAATTACGGGGAAGCATTCAATATTGTGGAACAAATCCTCCAGATTCTTCCTAATGATCCCACGACCCTCATTTTTAAGGGACAACTGCTGGGCAAAGCTGGACTTTACCCGGAAGCCCTGGCGGTCGTTGACCAGCTGACAAAAATCGACCCCAACAATCCGCTGGTCTGGAGCATGCGTGCTTTTCTTCTCGCCAGCACCGGTCAGCATCGGCCCGCTCTGGAAGCTATCGAACATTCTCTGGAGCTTGATGCCACCAATCCTGAATCATACGCAATTAAAAATAACATCATGGCAAATATCGCCACCACCCAGAGCAAGAGGGGAGCAACCAGTCCGCTCCAAAAGCAGCAGAAAAGCTCGACTGTGTTGCTTATGGGCATGCTATGGCAATTTGCCGGTTTCATCATCGGTACCGCAGGCTCGCTTTTGCCTGTCTTTCTCCCTTCGCTGCCAGGCCTTGTAGGAGTTGCGTTTATCAGTCTAGGATTGGCGTGGCTGAGCATCAATGCGGCCAGAGGAACGTATCGCTATGGTTTCTTACTCTTCCTGCCCACGCTTGTGATATCTCTCATCTCCGCCGGACTCCTCGGCGCATTGTATGTTCTTGCCTATAAGAAGATCATTCAAATGATTATTGCCCACCCAGCAATATTAGTGCCGATATTATTCCTGATACTCTGGCTTGCCAGCGCAGCAATACTGCCTTTTATGATCGGGCTTGGCGGCACGATTAGCAGAGCGGTGCGCAGTAGACGCCAATGATGGCACCATTGATAAGAGCAGGCTAGCTCACAGCATCCGCGAGACGCTCCCATTCCACTAGCAAGGCATCGACATGCGCTTTGGCTTTCTCATAATCGGCTGATAATTGCGTCAGCTGCTCAGCATCAGCATTGAGGGCCGCCTGAGATAAGGAGCCTTCTATCATTTTTAGCTGCGTTTCCGCCTTCTCGATATCGCGCTCTATATCCTCTAGCGTGTACTCCTTGACTTTGCCTTTTTTCGTGCTAGCTTTTGCGGGCGGAGTAGTAGCTTGCGGCTTTGCTTTGGGAGCGGCCTTGATTGATGCAGGTGCATCCAGAACAATCGGAGTTTTGCGCGTGCGATAATCGGTATAATTCCCCAGGTAAGGAATGAGCACTCCATCTTCAATCACCCACACTTTCGTGGCTAAGCGATCTATAAAGTAGCGATCATGCGAGACAAAAAGCAATGTCCCCTCGTATTCGCTCAAAACTTCTTCAAGGAACTGGCGCGATTGGAGGTCAAGGTGGTTGGTTGGCTCGTCCAGCACCATAAAGTTCGAGCCTTGCAGCGTTAATTTCGCCAGAGCGACGCGGCTACGTTCGCCGCCGCTCAGCGCCTTGATTGGCTTGAAGACATCATCCCCTGAGAAAAGGAAGCGTCCGAGGAAACTGCGTGCGCCCTCTTCGCTCAACGTACACACGCGGCGAATTTCATCAAGAATACTCCGCTCCCCATTCAGGCCGGAGTGGGTTTGAGAGTAGTAACCGATACGGACGTTGTGTCCGGGCTGAACCTGGCCCGCCACAGGTGGGAGTTCGCCGATGAGCGTGCGGATTAAGGTGGTTTTGCCCGCGCCATTTGGTCCGATCAGGCCAACGCGATCCCCACGCAGCAATTCCAGGTCAGCAAGCTGGAGCAATATTTTCGGTTCGCTGCGCTCTTGCTCCTCGCGTTTTGCCTCGCCTCCGTAACCTACGACGAGTTTGTGAGTGGAGAGCACAGTGGCCCCACTATCGGTCACCGGAGTGAACTCGAAATGCAATTCGGGAAAATCCTGTGGACGCTCCACCCGCTCCAGACGATCCAGCAACTTCTGACGCCCGCGTGCCTCTCGACTACGCTGCCCCGCCTTATAGCGACGAATGAAATCTTCGGTATGAGCAATATGCTCCTGTTGCGCCTCGTACTCGCGCATGCGCCGCTCCATCCGTTCCTCACGCAGACGCAGGTACTTTGTGTAGTTGCCGGGATATTCCTCGATGCGCTCAAACGCTAATTCGATGGTGCGCGATACAATTTTGTCGAGAAAGTAGCGGTCGTGCGCAACAATGACCATTGCCCCTTTCCAGCTCGTGAGATAGTTTTCTAACCATTCAAGGGCAAGCAGGTCCAGATGATTGGTTGGCTCATCTAAGAGCAACAGATCAGGTTCCTGAAGCAATAATTTGCCTAGAGACGCACGCGTTTGCTGGCCTCCGCTCAGATGCATCACCGGAGCAACCTGCTGCTCACGGGTAAAACCAAGGCCATCCAGCACCTGATCGACGCGATTCTCGTAGGTATAGCCACCAGCATGCTCGTAACGCGCCTGTAGATCGGCATAACGCGCCAACAATTGTTGATGGAGAGTCGTATCATCTTGCACACTCGGTAAGGCCATTTTTTGCGCGAGTTCATTTAGCTCATGCTCCCACTGCTGTAACTCCGCAAAAACCGTCAGCATCTCCTCACGCAGGCTGTTCTGAGGATGAAAATCGACCACCTGAGTCAAATAGCCAATGCGAATGTTACGCGCTATAGAGACAGTGCCTTCATCAGGTTCTTCGCGCCTGGCCAAAATGTTGAGGAGCGTGGATTTGCCAGCGCCATTGGGGCCGACCAGTCCGATCCGATCTCGTGCGTCAATCTGAAAATGCACACCTGAAAATATACGTTCAGCGCCAAAAGATTTCCCGACCTGTA
>DASTZT010000164.1:0-4963 GCA_035764225.1 Ktedonobacteraceae bacterium | reverse complement strand
GTATCTCGCTATCTCTGGAAATTATTTCGCTATCAGCCGTGGATATATGCTGGTCTGAGCGTGCTCTTAATTTTCTATGCTGGTACTTTCTTGGGTGAAGGCCTTGTCATTCGTTCGTTCGTTGATGCTCTTACTGGCCCTGTGACTGTCAAACTGACAGTCTGGAGCATCATCCTCTTCTTTGTTGTTTTGCGCGTGGGGCGAGCTGTTCTGCTGGTTTTAAACACCCTAATAGAAACAACATTACGTCACACCGTAGGGGCTTTGCTGCGGCGCAATCTTTTTACGCATCTTTTGGACCTGCCCGGCGCATTGGCGCTCAACAGTTCGCCAGGGGAATTGATTACCTATTTTCGCGATGATGTTGCTGAGATCGCCATGTTTATTGTTTCTACGGTTGTCGCGACTGCGACCCTGCTTACGTCGCTTGTTGCTGTGCTCATTATGGCTGGAACAAGCCCGCTGATGACGCTGGTTGTTTTTTTACCCTTTCTGGTTATCTTTATCTTTATCAGTCTGGTTGGGTCGCGTGTACGCAGATACCGAGGGGTGAGTCGAAAAGCGACCGGAAATATCACCAGATCCATTCGTGAAATATTCCAGACAGTTCAGGCGATTCAATTAGCCAACGCGCAGGAGCGCGTCGTTGATCAGTTCAGGCTTATCAATGATGTACGGCGCAAAGCCGCCCTTGTGGAGCGTCTTTTTACCGCGCTCTTGCAAGCATTTTCTGCCAATATCGTTAATTTTAGCATGGGCCTGGTGCTGCTTTTCGTCGGCCAGCTTTTGATCTCCGGACATTTTACCCTGGGCGATTTTGCCCTGTTTATTTCATATCTGGTGATCACCACCGCTCTGCCAAATATCCTCGGCTCTTTTTTGATGAGGCATAAACAGGCTGAAGTTGCATTCGAACGTATGCAGGCTATTTTAACTGGCTCTTCGCCCCAGCAATTGGTAGCCCACGGCCCCGTTTATTTACGCGGTGAGTATCCCCCGGTTCCCTCCATCAATAAGGCAGCGTCAGATAGCTTGGAGAGGCTACAGGCTCGGGGACTTACCTATCATTATCCGAATTCATGTAATGGTATCGAGAATGTACATCTCGACTTACGCCGCGGGTCCTTTACTGTAATTACCGGACGCGTTGGGTCAGGAAAGACAACCTTATTACGCGTTCTGCTTGGTTTGCTCCCCAGAGAGGAAGGAATGATCTACTGGAATGATAAACAGGTAGCGAATCCCTCCAGTCTTTTCATTCCTCCGCTCTGTGCATATACTCCTCAAGTCCCGCGGTTATTTAGCAAGACGCTCAAAGAGAATATTCTTCTGGGACAGAAAGATCAGTCAGAACAGTTGCAAACTGCTCTGCACCTGGCTGTGCTTGAAGAAGATATCGCATTGCTAGAAGGAGGTATCGAAACGACGGTTGGACCTCGGGGAGTGAAACTGTCCGGTGGACAACTCCAGAGAGCGGCGGCGGCACGGATGTTTTTCCATGATGCTCACTTATATGTTGTTGATGATCTTTCCAGTGCGCTGGACATCAAGACCGAGCAGTTGCTTTGGCAACGTTTGTTCGAGCAGCAAGAGCGAACCTATCTGGTTGTCTCATATCGTAAAGCCGCACTTCTTCACGCAGACCATATTCTTGTGATGCAGGATGGGCATGTAATCGCCGAGGGGACGTTGAGCAAACTGCTTGACGAGTGTCCAGAGATGCAGGTGCTTTGGTCGGATGAGTAAGCATAGGGCAGCCACATTGCCTCATCTAAAAGGATTCTTCTAGTTGGCTTGGTCTGGCTCCTGAAAGTCGTGTAAGGACTCTTTCACCTGGTCAAAAGATCGAGGCATGTGCTTCCCCTGGCCCCACTCTGCTCTATCCAACGTCCCTACCATGTGATAGTCGTTACCAATGACCTTCGGATTGCTGGTCTAGTTGATCCTGATGAACCATCAACAGATCACAGGCGTCGCAGAAACGACATCGCGTGTCCAGGATGGCGGTATGGTTGGGGTTCACATGTACCACCAGGGAGAACTTGCGCAGGTGCGTTTTGCCCTGACACTGTGGACAGATGGGAAAACGCGTGTCCGGGTACAGGTTCAGCAGAAGATCGTAGCGTGGGCGTTGTTTCCCAAGCCGTTTGCCGCTGCTTGTCACAGCGTGCCCAACTCTCTCAATAACGGTGGAGGTGGTTGCTTCCCCCTCGCTGTCTTTCTCATAAAGCGCAAGAGAGTGTTTCGCCTCCGCCTCGCGAAGTGGGTTGATTAGTGTATGTCCGAGAGGCTTCTTTAATTTCCTGTTGCGCTATTTGCCGAATGGTACTCCTACTGTATCGGTTCCGGTCCTTTTTAGCAAGCTCTTTGGACTTTCGAATATTGTTTCCCTGTCTATCCATCTATGATATGATCCTGCTAGATCATCACTATCACTCCTTTTGGCTGGTCATCGACCTATTCAGGAACACTCTAGCAGTTTCCATGAGGAGAAGGAGTATGCCAAGGGAAATCAATCCGTGGGCCATGTATCCACGCAAAACAGCGACGGCTTTACTGCCCGAAACGCTGAAAATGGAAGTCACAACCAGAGCGAACGCACTCATTGAAACCGTGCTGAAGCCAAAATATATCCAACCGCCACCTGCACACCCGCAATTTAATTATCTTGTCACTATCTACGGCAAGTGGCACCATAAGGCGTTCTACTTGTGTAGTGAATATCGTGTGGCCCATCCCCATGCCACCACGCCAAGCTTTGAAGCAAAATTTGCACGCATGCAGTATGCTGGAAACCAGCGTTTTCATCTCTCCTATATGCGTTATACGGGTCAGTGGATTCAGTTATATACAGACCTGACCGTCGATGAGTGTATGGAAGCCCTCCGAGATGAGCCCTACTTTTCCCCCTGAGCTGTGATATAGTAAAGCTAACACTCTGGCAAGTTGTTTTGAAATCGTGCTTACAATCAGGCGAGTTGACTGTTATTTGATGGCTTGCAAAAGAACGCCGAGAACATTGAGCATGCTCTTCGCTGGCTCTTTGTATGAGATGTACGAATGGATGCAGGAAGTCATCGCCAGAGGCATGACCGATGTGCATGACATCCACCGCTATGCTCGGCAGAAAGAAATCAGCCGGTATGGGGCCTGAATGAAGTCATTGGGTCCTTTTGAGAAAGAGCTTGGAGGTGGAATATGGCGCTCACAAGAGAACAGGCGTTACAACTCATTCAAGAGAGCCAGAGTGGCGAATCAGGGTTCTATGCGAGCGAAATTCGCGTGCTTTCTCTCGAACCGGGGACACTTCCAGCGTTCTATCGTTTTCACGATGAACAGATCAGCTTGCAGGCAGACTGCTGGGTGTGTGAGTATGAACAGCGACAGCGGCTGCTAGACGGGACATCGCTGGGTCCCTGGAGCGCGTGGAAAAAGCGGCGCGGATACGTGGTAGTTCCAGAACCTAATCCATTTTTCGTTGTGGAAGAAGTGAGACACGTATAACGCGTATAATTCGCTACAGTTCGCAGCGAGTTCGGCACTGGTAGGAGATGATTCAGATGGCGACACTGCCAAATGGAACCCCCATCGATATGGACATGCTTGAAGTTGCGATGGAAGACGCAGACCTGGGCAATCGCTATTTCTTGAATATGATCACTGGCGAAGTGGTCTTCTTTTCTGACGATCTTGGACTCTCCGAGGAGGACGAGCACCTGTCGGAAGAAATTGATGGCAGCGACGATTACGTTGCTGTTGAACGCATCCCTTCTCATGAAGCCTATCAATGGATGGTCGATTTTGTAGATGAGGTCGTCGCGCCAGCAGACGAAAATGCTGCCGAGAAATTGTCCATCGCGTTAGACGGCAAAGGGGCCTTTCGCCGCTTTAAAGATACTTTGCATCGTGTGGATGAGCGCTGGCTACAAAAGTGGTATCAGTGGAGAGACGAGCGGCTCGAAGCAGCTGTCGAAGAATGGTTAGAGAGTATTCTTTAGCTTGAGGGAATGGTTTCTGTCGATACTGTTGCGAGCCAGGCATTCAGGCCACATCCCTTTTGCGAGGTCAGTCAGAGTAGCATTGATAGGGCGTTTCTACATGGGTAGCTACATTGAGCGAAAATAGGGAAATGATAAAACGTGTCAGGCCAGGATACAGGCGGCTTGACACGTTGGGGAACAAGTGAGAAGTGCCGAAGGGGGGACTTGGTGAATAGCGTTCGCTTGTATTCGCCAGGTCCCTCCAGAGGCTGTTTCAGGAGATCCGGTGTCCGTTCTAATTCGCGATTTTTCGCGGGAATTCGTCGGTATTGCTGTCAAAATTGCTGTCAGGATGAGCTTGAAATCATACGTATGAGAGGTCAACTGCCCAGGGCAGAAACGAATGCAAGGAGGCTGAGAGATAACTCCATAGAGTCACCCTCACTCTTGCTGACAAGGATACATCCGTACTTTCGCTGACGAGTGGGAATACCTGAGCAGTAAAGTACGCGTGAGCCGTTCGCTTGGCTGGCCCTGTTTCCCCTTTTTTACCCTGCTGATAGAGCAAAGGCCGAACATGAACAGGAAGCAGTCATCAATTGTTCAGTACAGACTTCGGATGAGAAGCTTCCTTTTTAGACACTTCTAATGTCCAGGGCAATCGCATCTTAACAGACCCCCTCAAGAACGCGTAAGAGATAGGCATTGTCCCAGCCAGCTTTGAGCCGCTTGGCGTGGATACCCACGCGACTGCTGGTTTCACGACGCAACAGATTCAGCGCCAAGTGCCGTAAAACCGCCAGATTTTCGGGAGCATGGCCGAGACGAACCCGTGATTCATCCTCACGGAAAGCCAGATCGAGCACCCAATGCAGACGATTTTCAATGCCCCAATGGCTCCTGACCGCTCTGGCAAAGGTATTCACATCAGGAAAGCTCAAGAGGAAATAGCGGGTTTCCTGGCTCACTTCTTGACCTTTCCG
>DASTZT010000163.1:0-2714 GCA_035764225.1 Ktedonobacteraceae bacterium | reverse complement strand
GACTTACTGACGCGGTAGAGCGGATTATGCCTATGATCTGGCACTCGCTTACTCCTCATATAGACGTAAAAAGCCGATCTGGCACCGAGAGATTGTTCGCATGCAGCCCATTGGGAGAAATTAAAGTACGGATCGCTCCCCCCTGTTGCCAGCCGATAAACACCCGCTAAAAACGCGCGCGCCTCCATCCCGTCTCTTCTGAGCAAGCCCTTAGCACCTGCCTTCGCCAGTTCTCGCGGTTCCAACAGGCATGGGCCATCGGTATCATGAGTAATTACCACGGCATAGCGTTTTCCATCAGGCCAGCGCGGCAGCAGATCTTCTTCTCGCAAAAGCTGATGCGCGATCAGTTCTTGCTTAAAAGCCTGTACCACCTCATCGACCATCGGGCGGTCACAAAATGCCAATCGTGGAATTTGCAGGTCAAGCTGTAAATTGCCCAGAGGATCGCGCTGCGCCTCCGGCACATTCAGTTCGTCCATTAAGGTTAAAAGACGAAACACCAACCCGACATAATCAATAGGAAGGGCCGCCACGCGCGTCGTCTCAGGCACCCAGTAGCCATCATAGAGACAGAAGCGTTGGCCTTGATCGTAATATTCGTCTCTGAAAGGAATATGGAGCTGCTTCCCCTGCCCAGGCGCTTTCGCATAAACTACTGCTGCCTGGCTCAGCTCCTTAACAGCACAAAACGTGCAGCCGATGGCTGAGGAGAAGAAACGAAACACCCACTCAACCACATGACTATTGAACTCGGAATAGTAATAAATTTTCTGCGTCTTCATCCCACCACACCAAATAACTCAACCCAGCGATCAAAAACAAACAGACGAAACAATGCCTGCCCAGGCTCGGACTCTTTTCCCCGGAACTGCCATGTTTGCTGAGCCAGCTCGCGAACATCGGTCCTTTCAACATATTGCCAGAGGGGCCGATCTTGTTTGAGCCACGCTTCTAACGATGGGCGCAAGGGACCACACAGCCAGACATCCTGCGGCACCTCAAAGGCAAATTTCGAGCGCCGATGCAGAACCATACCTGGCAGGGCATCGCGCAAACCAACCCGTAGCGGCCACTTTGTCCAACCATGATGATAGAGGGTTTGAGAAGCAAACGATAAGCAAAGCTCTATCAATTCATGGTCAAGAAACGGGTAGCGGCCCTCAACGGAGAACGCCATCGAGTTACGGTCGTCCCACTTGAGCAAGCGCGGCAGAAACATCGTACGGATCTGCTCCACACGCCATTCGTGTTCACTGAGAGCGAAAACCTTTTTTAAAACGTTTGCTCTATCCGCATCAAGAACCGGACGTAGACGCACCAGGGAAGCGGGTTTACGACGGGACAGGTAGCGTCTGAACATGACCGGAATTTGTGCCAATAGCAGCGGATTGCCACCTTGCAGAGACGATCCTACAAGATGCTGCAAGAGCGCAAAGAACTGTCCGTTCTGGACTAGCCTACGCAAATAGAGGAAGTAGGATTGCCAGTAGCCAGAGAGAATCTCATCGCCGCCCTGTCCGTTTAAGGTAACGCTAATATTACTTTCCCTGGTCAGGCGAGCAATGCAATACCCGGCATAGATCGAAAGGCTGCCAACAGGCTCGTCATGCGTATAGAGAAAGCGATCCATCTCTTGCAGGAAGGTCGCCGGATCAGGTGTGACATAATGTGGCATCGCTCGGATATGGGCAATCACATCATCAACGTATTCTTGCTCATCGGTCGGATAGCCTGGAGAGGTCGATGTAAAGGTATGCAGCGGGAAATCCTGGTTCTCTTTCAACCCATCCACAAGCACCGCTATGGCGCTGGAGTCCATACCGCCGCTTAAGGCGCATCCGACCGAAACGTCGCTACGTAGATGCAGAGCAACGCTTTCGCGCAGCTTGTCCGCAAAGAGCCGTCCCGCCGCCACGGGATCAGTCATGGCGACTTTGGTATGCTCAGGATACCAGTACCGTTCGGGGACCGAAGGCATCAGCGTATCGAAAGAAATGGTCAGCCACGTCCCAGACGGCACGACCTGGACATCACGAAAGAAGCTTCTTTCCGGGTTCTCATATCCCGTTTGCAGATACTCAGCCACAGACGCCACATTCAGCACCGGTTTAAAGCCAGGTAAAAAGCGAAACTGTTTTATCTCAGAGGCAACCGCCACCATACCAGCCCTCTGCCAGAGGTAAAGCGGCTTAATACCAAGTCGGTCGCGACAGAGTATGACCTCATTACGCACGCCATCAAAAAGCACAAAGCCCCACATACCTCGCAAACGGGCAAAGCTGCTGGTCCCCCATTGCGCATAGGCTGCCAGGATCACTTCTGTATCGGATGCCGAACGGAAGGTATGGCCCAGCACCATCAATTCTTGTCGCAATTCAAGGAAGTTATACACCTCGCCGTTATACACAATCCAGTATTTTCCTTGATAAATCATAGGCATATGCCCAGCCTGACTCAAATCCATGATAGACAAACGGCGAACGCCGAGCGCAAGACGCCACTGGATATCATCTTCCGCGCAGCATTGCCAATCTCCTGTGGAAGTCTTTGATAGAAATATCTCACCTTCATCATCTGGCCCACGATGTCGAATTTCTTCTGTCATCCTTGCCACAGTACCAGGAGGTAGCTCTAAGGTCAAATTCCTTAATAGAGCTGTTATTCCACACATCCTTGTTCTCCCTTATATTTCCACATTTTCTGTCTTCTTC
>DASTZT010000162.1:0-2727 GCA_035764225.1 Ktedonobacteraceae bacterium | reverse complement strand
GATGTTCCAGACCCGGTTTCCCTGGCTGAGCATGACCACTTTCTTCTTGCCATTGTGGCTAACCTTGAGTACCTGTGTCTCGGTGGCGATATCAATACCTTCTGCTTGCAAGGCACCGGCGACCATTGCCGATACCTCCGGGTCTTCTTTCGGTAAGAGATGTCTGGCTCTCTGAATAATCGTCACCTTTGTACCCAGGCGCTCGAATGCCTGCCCCATTTCTACGCCAATGGGGCCGCCACCAATAATAGCCAGGGATGATGGCAGGGCCATCAGGTCAAAAACATCTTCGTTGGTCAGATACCCTGCCTCTTGCAAACCTTCTATTGCCGGGATGGCGGGTCGTGAACCGGTGGCGATTACGATACTACGGCTAGTTATTTCCTCGTCATTGAGCACTAACTCTGTAGGAGATTTGAATGATACCGTGCCAAACTTGACCGTTGCTCCCTCAGCATAGATTTTTTCCGCCTCTCGTACACGGCTAATCACTCCCTGTACATAGGCGGAAACCCTGGCCATATCGACTCCCAGGTTCGCCGGGGTCAATCCTATCTGCATGGCTTCTCTAGCCTGGTGTACCACGCGTGCCACATGGATAAGGCTTTTGCTTGGTACGCAGCCGTAGTTTAAGCAGTCCCCTCCAAGACGCTCTTTATCGATCAATAAAACGTTTGCCCCCAATCCTGTCGCCACGCGAGTAGCGGTCAGCCCCCCAGAGCCGCCACCAATGATCGTGATATCGTATTGTGTACGGGCCATTCTTTAACCTCCTGGCGCGAGTGTTGAAACCTATGTGTGATATATTGCTCGTGACGGGTTTGAATGTTGTGCCGTGTGCAGTACCTGGATGGTTAACATAAATTCTATCATAAACAGGGACTAGAAAGTCCATAATTAGGTATAATGACCCTGTAAACCAGGGTACTTCGTGTAAACTATAGATATCAAATTTCCTGAGGAGTGTGTGTATGACGCAGAATATTCAAGAGAAGAGCCAGCCTCTCAAACAGCATACGATCTGGCAAGATGGGCATCATCCCGATCCCTGTTGCATCGTCATCTTTGGCGCTACCGGCGATCTGACGCAGCGCAAATTGCTGCCCACGCTGGCCCATCTCATTCACGACCATCCCCTGCCTGAAAGCTTTTGTATTGTCGCTTTTGCGCGTCGCCCCTTGAGTGACGAGCAGTGGCGGGAGATGGCGCTCAAATCCATCAATCAATATATGCCTGAGGATGACCGCCTGGATAGCGAAGCCCAGCAAGCCTTTGCCCAGCGCCTGTTCTATTGCCAGTCCGATTTTTCTGACCGTGCGGGATATGGTCGTCTGGCTGAATTGCTCGACAAGCTTGACCACGAGCGCGGCACCGGGGGAAATCGGCTCTTTTACCTGGCAACCCCACCTGATCTAGATGCGGAAATTGTTCGTCATCTCGGAGCTTCAGGGCTGTCACACCCGGCTCATTCTGAAAATGGCAATGAAACCTGGACGCGCATTGTCTTTGAAAAGCCCTTTGGGCATGATCTAGCATCAGCCCAGAAGCTCAACCGCGAGGTTGGTCGCGTCTTCCGTGAGAACCAGACGTTTCGTATCGATCATTATATGGGCAAGGAAACGGTGCAGAATATTATGGCTTTCCGTTTCGCCAATGGTATTTTTGAACCTCTCTGGAATCAAAAGTATATTGACCATGTCCAAATTCTTGTCGCTGAAAGCATTGGTATTGGGTCGCGGGCCGAATTTTATGAGTCGGCAGGGGCAATCAGAGATATTGTGCAGAATCATATTATGCAGGTCTTATGTTTAACGGCGATGGAGCCTCCAGCGGCCTTTGATGCTGAAGCTATTCGCGATGAAAAAGTGAAGGTGTTGCGTGCCATTCCCTTGCTTACTCCTGATGAAGTGGCGGATCGTGTTGTGCGCGGCCAGTATACCGCAGGCGTGGTTGATGGCGAACAGGTGGTTGGCTATAAAGAAGAACAGGGCGTCAAGCCCGATTCGACGACGGAAACGTATGTCGCGCTCAAGTTGTTCATTGAAAACTGGCGCTGGGAAGATGTTCCCTTCTATATTCGCACTGGCAAGCATCTGCCTACGCGTAGTACAGAGGTGACGATTCAGTTTAAACGCGTGCCGCACCTGCTCTACAAGCCATCGGAGACCAAAGGGCTGGTGCCCAATCGCCTGACGATGCATATCCAGCCCGATGAAGGTATTACGCTCAAGCTGGGCGCGAAAATCCCCGGTGCTGCCCGCCAACTGAGTTCGGTCGATATGGGATTTTCCTATAAGACGGCCTTTGGCATTCAATCGCCGGATGCCTATGAGCGGCTGATCGCTGACTGTATGTTGGGTGACTCGACCCTGTTCATCCGTCGTGACGAGATTGAGGCTTCCTGGCGTATCATCGACAGCATTACCAGTGCCTGGCAACATATGCCGCCCGATACGGTCTATCCCTATGCGGCGGGAACCTGGGGGCCTGCTGAAGCTGATGCTCTGATCGAGGATGATGGGCGTTCGTGGGATAACCCCTCCTAAGCAGAAAAAACACGCCCCCGGTGTAGCAAAACTTCGGGGGCGTGTCCTTGACGTTAAGCCAGCAGTTGCTCCATCTGCGCAAGATGAGACTCGAAAAGCTGAAGCGCCTGATGTACTGGCTGCGGGGTGGTCATATCCACGCCAGCTTTCTTCAACAGTTCGATGCTGTAGTCGGATGAGC
>DASTZT010000161.1:0-17682 GCA_035764225.1 Ktedonobacteraceae bacterium | reverse complement strand
CGAGTTTACTCCAGCTCGACGCGGTTCATCGGTGCGTGACCAGGGGGACAGGCTGGAGTTGACATAAAACGGACTGCTGGCGAAATCGATGGCAGGATTGGGCGCTTCAAAGTTCAGGCTGGGAGGTATCTCGCAGTGCTTGAGCGACTCAACGACTTTAATCAGGCCCGAAACGCCAGCCGCGCGATCCATATGCCCAACATTGGGCTTGACGGAGCCGATGGCGCAGAAATTGGTACGCTGGGTCTGGCTGCGGAACGCTTTCGTCAACGAAGCAACTTCGATGGGATCGCCCAGTTCGGTCGCGGTGCCATGCGCTTCGACATAGCTGATTTGTTCAGGAGAGAGGCCCGCGTGGGCCAGCGCCTGCATGACCACTTCGGCCTGTCCGTTGACGCTGGGAGCGGTATAACTGACCTTGAGCGAACCATCGTTATTAATGGCTGATCCCTTGATGACGGCGTGAATTGTATCTCCGTCTTCCAATGCATCCGCGAGCCGTTTGAGTACAACAACGCCTGCCCCATCGCCAAAGTTGCTGCCACTGGCACGCGCATCAAACGTGTAGCAATGTCCATCAAGCGACTCCTGCCCTCCCTCCTGGTAAAGATAGCCTGCCTGAGAAGGGATACGCAGCGAGACTCCCCCGGCCATTGCCAGATCGCTTTCTCCATTGAGCAGACTCTGGCAGGCCAGATGGGTTGCAACCAGCGAGGTGGAGCAGAAGGTCTGAATGGTGAGGCTGGGGCCTCTCAGGTTCATCTTATAGGAAATACTTGTCGCCAGGGAGTCTTTATCATTGCCGACGATCAGTTGATAATCGTCCACGCCATCGAGTACCTCTGGATGCGCACTCAGCCCCAGAATGTAGCTGCTCACATTGGTACCGCCAAACATGCCGATCATGCCCGGATAACGCTCAGCATCGTACCCGGCATGTTCTAACGCTTCCCAGCAGCATTCCAGAAACAGGCGGTGCTGCGGATCGGTCAGTTCTGCCTCGCGTGGGCTATAGCCGAAAAAGGCCGCATCAAACCCCTCGACCTCTTCGGTTTTGAGAATCGGACGCGCTCGCACATATGCAGGATTGTTGATCAATTCCGGTTCAAGGCCTGAGACGAGCAATTCCTCTTCGCTGAACAACGTCAGCGATTCCACGCCATTTCTCAGATTCTGCCAGTATTGTTCGATGGTACCGGCCCCTGGAAAGCGTCCCGCCATGCCAATAATAGCAATGTCTGAGCATTGCGTACTCTGGCGAGCCTGAAGGCGGCGCTGAGCGAGCAGGGCTGGAGCAAGCCCGGCCTCTACCTCGTCGTTGGTGGGTCGCAGATACTGCGCCATCGCGCTGATCGTCGGAGCCTCAAAAATCGCCACTGCCGGAAGTTGAACCTGCAATGTTTTACGAATGCGCGAAATAAGCTGCAGTGCGGTCAGCGAATTGCCGCCGAGATCAAAAAAGTTATCGCTCAGCCCTACCTGTTCGAGGCCGAGTGTCTGCCGCCAGATCTCAGTCAGCACGCGTTCATAGTCAGCCGGTACCGGTGCCGGGCCGTATGCCTCGTTTTGCCGATCAACTGCTCCACCTTCTAGAGATTCCAGATAGACCCATTGCTTGATACGTGCCGCAAGATCGCCGGTAGAGTGTACCAGATGAGGAGCGCCTGATGCCACAGCGCGCGCAAAAGCATCTGTTCCCTCTTCGGGAGTCATGGTAAAGGCGGCAATGGTCGCGCCAAAGTCACCATGAGGACGCTCTTTGACCTGCCACGAGTCCCAATCTACACAGAGCCAGGGTGTGCTGGCATGGCGGTTGTGAGCGGAGACAAACGCATCCATAAAGCGGTTTGCTGCCGTATAGCCAGAAAGCCCTAAACCACCCAGTACCGTTGATAACGAGGAGAACAGCACACAGAAGTCAATGGCGCATCCCTGTAATGCTTGCTCCAGGGCATAGAGACCATGCACTTTCGGCCCGAAATGCCAATCACACATCTCACGTCCAAGCTCTTGCACCGAACCAAAAGCCCTGGGATCGGAGACTCCTGCTGCGTGAATGACGCCGTGCAGCGTGCCAAAGGTTGCAGTAGTCCGCTCAACAACAGCGCGCATCTGATCGGCCTCTGCCACATCAGCCTGCAAAACAAGCACTTCGCTGCCCAACGCCTCAAGCGCCATGATGTGCTGAATGCGCCGACTGGTCACATCCTGCTGCTCGTTATTAGCCAACCAGCTTGACCACGTTTCGCGCGGAGGCAAAGCTGTACGCCCCACCAGAGCAAGACGAGCCTGAACCTGCTGCGCCAGGTAGTGCGCCAGCATCAGCCCGATTCCTCCCAGCCCGCCGGTAATGAGATAGACCCCCTGATGCCGGAATGGTAAGGAAGCAGGTGCTGCGATCTGTTTCGACGTATACGTTTCGATCCAGCGCTGTCCCTGGCGATAAGCAACGGTGCGCTCCGTATTTTTCGACAGAATTTCAGCCAGGATCTGCTCGTATGCCTGCTCGGTTTCTGGCAGGCTCTCCAGGTCAATGCTACGGCAGAGAACGTCTGGATTCTCCTGGGAGGCCACTTTACACAGACCGAGCAATGGACTTTTTTCAGGAGAAAGCAGCTCGTGACCACTAACATTTTGTATCCCATTTGAGAGCACCGTTACCTGAAGAGACGCACCCCCCGTTTGCTGCTCGTGGGCCTGGAGTAAGAAAAGCAGGCTGTACAGACCAAGTTCCTGCATTGCCTGGAAGCCAGCGGCTCCCTCCGCGACCTCGTCGGGAGCAGTGAGACAGGAGCAATGGATAATATGGTCTGGAAGCATTCCCTCTTCAGCCAGACGTTCAAATAGACGCTGGTACTCGCTGCGCTGCGTGCGATCAAGATGCAAGATGTGGCCGCCCCCCTCCATAGAGGCCCAGTTTACCGCGTCCATCGCCCCTGCCGTTACCGCACATGGCCCTGGCATGACGCGTATCACATGCGCCCCTCGCCGCTCCAGGCGTTTTGCAAGCTGCTCGCCAACCTCATGAGCATCGAAAAAGATCAGATATGCATGGGCGAGGGAAGGTCGGTCGATTGGTACTAATTCAGTTTGCCGCCAGCCTGGGAGATAAAACCAGTCATCCCTGGAGAGCTTACTGTTCAACCAACCAGCACGCTCGGACGCGGTAAACCGGGTCCCTACGAAGCTCGGATCGTCTGCAAGGAATTCGTGACCGATCCAGAAGCGCTGGCGCTCAAAGGGATAGGTCGGCAGTGGCACGCGGAATCGCCGTTCCTGAGAAGAGAACTCTTTCCAGTTGATCGGTACGCCTCGCTCCCACAACCAGCCAATCGTTTTTAGTAGCGCCTCCTGTCCCGATTCTGTCTGGGTCTCAGATGACCAGAAGGTCAGGAAACGTGTATATTGCTCTCTCCTGCTTGCTAGACGCTGCTGAATTTCCTGAACCCAATGAGCCTTCCCCCCAACGTTTAGCAACAACGCCTCTTGCTCTTCCAGCAGCACTTCGATCTCAGATTGACGAGCCAGCAGATGACTTGCCAGCGCCTGTATATCCTTCCCCTGCTTCTCCGTGAGCCATCCCTGGTGGATTGCCGAAGCTATAGACACGCGCGGAGTATGGAGTTCGCAGCTTTCTAGCAGCCGGGCGATTGCGGCTTCATCGGCTCCCTGAGCCAGTGCCAGTGCCAGCCGTAGCCCATCGGATAATGAGATGATCCCCGCCACAATCATAGCGACCAGAGAACCTACTCCCTCGCCCGCGACTGCGTGCAGTTCAACGCCCCAGCTTTGCAGTAATTGTGCCAGACCATAGGACCAGAGCACATATCCACATTGTGCCCGGCCCTGATTCTCCTCGTCGTTCAGCAACTCATCCAGATCGCACTGGAAATGCTGCCGGACAAAAGCTGCTCCCGGCTGGAGAGCTTCGCGGATACACGGTTCCTGCGTGACAAGCTCCCATCCCAGACGAGTAACATCGGGCGTATCAGGGAACAGCAGCACAACAGGTCGCCGGGCGCTGCTTTGCTGCGTAGCGGGCAGTCCTGGAGCCGCTTTCAATAGAGTGATAGCTTCCGCTCTATCGCGGCAGATCAACGTCTGGCGATAAAGGAAGGGGGTCCGGCCTACCTGCAAGGTATAGGCTGCATCCGCTAGCTCACAGGTTTCGTGCTCTGTCAAATAGTCAGCCAGGCGAGCGGCCATCTCCGCTAACGCCTTTCGGCTACGGGCTGCCAGCGGCAAGAGCTTCCATGTTCGACCAGGCTGGCTCTCTTCAGATCGTGGAGCTTCCTCCAGCACCATGTGGACGTTTGTGCCGCCCAGGCCAAACGAGTTGACGCCAGCTCGACGAACTCCTGATGGTCCTGGTTGCCATTCTCGCAGATGAGTGTTGACGAAAAAGGGACTGTTTTCCAGGTGAATATCACTGCTGGTACGTTCAAAATTCAGACTTGGCGGAATTTGTCCGTGGTAGAGGGACAGCGCAGTTTTGATCAGGCCTGTTATCCCTGATGCCCGGTCCAGATGACCGACGTTAGGTTTGACAGAACCCAGCGCGCAAAACTGACGCTGTGAAGTTTGAGCAAAGGCCTTCAACAGAGCTGCCAGCTCAATTGCATCCCCTAGCTTTGTGCCAGTGCCATGTGCCTCAATATAGCTAATACTCTCAAGAGGCGCTCCGCTTTGCGTGATAGCGTCGGCGATAACCGCGCTCTGCCCATTGAGTCCAGGGGCCGTGTAGCCAACGCGCACGCTGCCATCGTTGTTTGTAGCCGAGCCGCGAATCACGGCGTAGATATGGTCGCCATCCTCTAATGCTTCCTTAAGACGTTTGATGGCAACCACGCCCACGCCGTTGCCCATGACGCTCCCCTGCGATTGGGCGTCAAATGTGCGGCACTGCCCATCAGGTGACAGAATGCCGCCCTCTTCATAGAAATAGCCAGAAGGCTGAGGCAGGATAATCGCCACGCCACCCGCCAGAGCAATGTCACACTCATACGTCAACAGGCTCTGGCAAGCGAGGTGCGTAGCTACCAGTGAGGTAGAGCAAAAGGTCTGAACGGAGATACCAGGGCCTTTGAGGTTCAGCTTGTAGGAGACCATTGAGGCCAGGGCGTCACAATCGTTGCCGATTGAGACCTGAAGCTTCCCTACCAGTTCCAGCAGATGCTGATTGGGGGCCAGGTTATGCTCCTTATAATCGGATGTGTGCGATCCGGCAAAGACGCCTATCAAGCCGCTGTAACTATCTGGAGGATACCCCGCCTGTTCCAGCGATTCCCAGGCGCACTCCAAAAAGAGCCGGTGTTGCGGGTCCAGGCACTCTGCCTCGCGTGGAGTGAAGCCAAAGAACGAGGCATCAAAATCCGCGATTCCCTCCAGCACCGTGCCCGCTTTGACAAATTGGGGATGCCGTATCAATTCCCGGTCGAGGCCAGCATTCAGCAGCTCCTGCTCTGAGAATGTCTGAATGGAGATTACCCCATTGATCAGGTTGTGCCAGAAGGTCTGGAGATTGCTGGCTCCCGGAAAGCGGCCAGACATGCCAACAATCGCCAGAGCCGTGTTGTATGCATCGTCCTGAAAGATCGCTTCGCTGTCAGTCATATCACACCTCTATCTGGCAGTACGCTCACGCATACGCAGTTTTAAGCTCTCGCGCCGCTTATCGCTCCGCTCCTGTCGGCCCTCTTGCTGCTCCGGGGCTGATGTCTCTTTCTGACTGAGGAATGCAGCCATAGCTTCTATAGTAGGAGCTTCATAAAGCACATAAGATGGAAGCGTTTGCAGATGCAGCGCCTTGCGCATTTGCGTGATTAACTCGATGCCGACGAGCGAATTGCCGCCAAGATCAAAGAAGTTGTCTCTGATACCAATGCCATCGATGCCCAGCATATCTTCCCACACTGCCACTATCGTGCGTTCCAGATCCGTCTGGGGCGCGGTATAGTCATTGCGCATGGGTGGCCGTTCGTGCCGTTTACGATCTGCACGAGCTTGCTGGAATTGTTGCAAAACGCTGGCAGCGGTATGGTCACGGCTGAGCCGCGAGATGACGCCAAAGTCCTGGGTCGAGACAATCACTTCAGGGAAGGGCTGGGCGAGAATACGCTGCAACGCTTCGGCCCCTTCCTCAAAACTGATACCGAAAGCCTTGCGGTTCGCACGGAAAAACTCCTGTGTTTCCTCGTCATAGCCAGAGAGGCCCGCATCCCACGCGTTCCATTGCCATTCGCCCCAGTTGATCGCAACGGTACGGCAGGTATCGTGAGCATGTTGCAATGCATAGGCATCCAGAAAGGCGTTAGCAGCGCAGTAATCGATCTGACCGGGGCCGCCGCCTGTAGACGATGTAATTGAGGAGAAGAGGACCAGGAAGTCCAGCTCGCAATTGCGCAGAGCGTGGTCGAGTGCCAGCGTTCCCTGCACTTTAGGTACCATAACACTGGCTGCCTGCTCTGCCGATTTATGTTGCATCAAGCCAATGCCGGGCAGACCTGCTGCGTGAATCACCCCATGCAATGCGCCAAAGGTGGTGAGCGTTTGCTGGATGACAGCCTCCATCTGGCTGGGGTCAGATACGTCGGCTGCCAGTGGCAGAACAGAGGCCCCCAGTTCCTCCAGGGCAAGAACCTGGCTGATCTGTCGCCCCACACCTTTCTCGTTGCCTTGCTCCTGTACGATCTGTGCCCATTTTTCTCGTTCAGGCAAACCGCTACGAGAGATAAGTACCAGATTCGCCTGCACCGCCCGCGCCAGATACTGCGCCATTGCCAGACCGATCCCTCCCAGGCCACCGGTGATCAGGTAGGTTCCTCCTGGACGCAAAGGCGTCTCTTTTAGATGCTGCGGCGGAATATGCAACCGTTCAAAAGTCAAGAGCCAACGACCGGTCCGACGAAGCGCCACGATTGGCTCTTTAGTCGGAGTGGTAATCTCGCCCAACAAGTGTGTAACAAGCACACGGCGCTGGCTTTCCTGACAGGGCACAACGACATCAATGCTGCGACAGCTCAGCGTTGGATACTCCTGAGCAATGACGCGTGACGGGCCAATGATCGTCGCTTTTGCCGGACAAATGGCTTCCTGTCCCGTCACATCTTGCAACTCGTTTGATACCACCATGATCTGGCAGATTTCCTCCAGATCGACCTCGCCCAGTGCCTGTGCCAGCGCCATCAGGCTATAGAAACCTCTCTCCAACACGAACTCTATGCTGGGAGGCTGTGGCAGATCAGCCATTGGCGTGGTAACGGTCCAGCAGTGCAGTACACGCTGCGGAACAAACTGCTCCTGTTGAAGTGTGCTAAGGAGTTGAGCATAATCCGCTCGCTCAGCCGGGCGAATAGCAAAAGCCGTTTCTGAGTGTCTGGCAAAAGCCGCTCCTGGCACAACAGTGACCACTTTGTGTTGACGTTTACATAATTGCTCCTGAACACGCTCGGCAATTCCTGCCTCATCCAGAAAGATCAGCCAATGCGATGGCGTCTCTGCATTTTCATCGCCTGCTGGTAACTGGGGAGCAGCATGTTTCCATCCTGGCAGATAGAACCAGTCTGCCAGCTCTTCTTTTTTGAGACTCGAAAGAATTTCAGCCGGGGCTAACACCTGCTTCTGCCCCTGCCTGGCAGAGGCAATCGCGCTCGCTGACGATGGGCCACCATCGATCCAGTACCGCTGTCGCTCAAAAGGATAGGTTGGCAGGATCGCCCGGCGACGCATCTCTTGCGCGTAATATCCCGTCCAATCAATGGAGACACCCGCGTGCCAGAGTTTGCCCAGGGTCATCAGGAGAAACGCGTGTGGGTCCTGTTGCTGCTGACCATGAGGAGCTGGCAGGGTAGGTAACACCTGATCACGGCGGGTCCCCTGGCAGGAGGGATGTTGTTTCACGAAGAAGCTCAGGGCCTGCCCTGGTCCGACTTCGAGTAAAAAACAATCCGTCTGTTCCAGCAGATAGCCAACGCCGTCGGCAAAGTGTACCGTCTGGCACATATGCTGCGCCCAGTAAGCGGGGTCGGTCGCCTGCTCGTCGGTAATCCAGCTTCCCGTAACATTCGAGAGATAAGGAATACGCGGAACGTGCAGCTTGATGTTCCGAGCCAGCTCTGTCACCTGTTCCGCCAGCGGACTGAGCATCTGCGAATGGAAGGCGTGGGTGGCCTCCACCCGGCGACAGGCAATATCGTTGGCAAGCAAACGTCTCTCTGTCTGCTCAATCGCGGCAATCGGACCAGCCAGGACGCAAGTTGTCGGACTGTTCTCAATCGCCAGATTGGTTTGCGCATCCAGATAGGGCCTGACCTCAGAGGCTGGTAGCATCACAGCCAGCATCGCGCCATCTTCTATTTCGTCGATCAAGCGAGCGCGACACGTTACCATGTGCAAGGCATCCTTCAAGGAGAAGACACCCGCGATGCAAGCGGCGACGTATTCGCCCAGGCTGTAGCCAAGCATAGCACGAGGGTGTAGCCCCCAGTGCATGAGCAGTTGCGCGAGTGCATATTCAACTGCGAACACCGTTGGTTGCGCCAGTGCTGTGCGAGTGGGTTCCGCGCTTTTGCGCAGATGCCCATTCTTTCCGATGCGGCCCAACAAGCTCTGAAGGTCTACTTTGCCATTGGCTGATAACTCTGGCTGGTGTCCATTCTGCTGATGCGGCTGTTCTAGCTGCAAAATTTTGCGCAGATCCAGGTTATAGTCGTTCTGCAAAATCGTATGACAGGCATCAATGCTTGTACGAAACGCTTCTTCCGCACGATAAAGGATACCGGCAACATCAATATAGCGTTCGCCCAGTCCGGGGAAGAGGAATGCCACCTGCTGATCTGTACGCATTTCCATGCCTGTAATGCTCTGCGCTTGAGCGTTACCGGATGGATCGAGCGCGTTGATTGCCTCCTCGCGGTTCTGGCACAACACAGCATAACGGTGATCCATCAGCTTGCGACCAACCTGCAAAGTATAGGCTACATCCGCCAGGGGGATGTCCGTATGCGTTTGCAAATACTCCCGAAGGCGCTGTCTACTTTGAGTCAGAGCGCTGGAGGTGCGAGCCGAGAGCATCAGCAACTGCCAGGGGCGTGAAGGGCCTGAGGCTTCCTGTATCGGTGCCTCCTCCACGATCACATGCGCATTCGTTCCACCCAGCCCAAGCGAGTTGATACCGGCACGCCGTGGAGTGCCATTGGTCTGCCAGGGCGACAGTTGTGCATTGACATAGAACGGGCTCTGTTCGAAATCAATCTCAGGATTGGGCTCCTGAAAATGCAGGCTGGCAGGGATCTCTTTATGCTTGAGCGCCAGCACTGTTTTAATCAGTCCGCTCACGCCCGCAGCCCGATCCAGGTGGCCGACGTTGGTTTTCACAGAGCCAATAGCACAGTAACCAGTGTGGTCAGTGTAAGCGCGGTAGGCTTTGGTCAGTGATGCAACTTCAATGGGATCGCCCAGTTCGGTGGCCGTGCCATGAGCTTCGATATAGCTAACGCTTTCGGGCGAGATACCGGCAGCCTCCAGCGCCATCGTCACCACCTCAGCCTGACCGACGATACTGGGCGCGGTATAGCTCACTTTGAGCGAGCCGTCGTTATTAATGGCCGACCCTTTAATGACCGCGTGAATGATATCGCCATCAGCCAGAGCCTCGCTCAGGCGCTTCAGCACAACAATGCCGACGCCATCGCCGAACATGCTTCCCTTCGCCTGGGCATCGAAGGTGCGGCAGTGACCATCTGGCGATTCCATGCCGCCTTCTTCGTAGAGATGTCCGGCTTTTACCGGCACACGGATTGAGACACCACCCGCCAGGGCAAGATCGCATTCGCCGTGTAGCAGGCTCTGGCAGGCCAGATGGACGGCCACCAGGGATGTTGAGCAGAAGGTCTGGATGGCAAAGCTGGGACCTTTGAGATTCAATTTATAGGAAACGCTGGTGGTCAACGAGTCTTTGTCGTTGCCTATGACCATCTGATAATCGTCGCCCAGAACGGCTTCGGGATTGCCTAGCATGCTCATCATATAGGTGCTGATATTTGAGCCGCCAAAGACGCCGATCAAGCCATCGTAGCCAGCGGGATTGTACCCCGCCACCTCTAACGCTTCCCAGGCGCTCTCCAGGAAGAGGCGATGTTGCGGATCGGTCAGTTCGGCCTCACGAGGGCTGTAGCCAAAGAAGAGCGCGTCGAACTTTTCAACATCTTCTTGCGGGAGGATCGGGCGCGCTTTGACATAGGCAGGATCGCGCACCAGGCGAGGATCACAGCCCGCTGCTATCAGCTCCTCTTCGGTAAAGAAACTGACCGCTTCAACGCCGTTGCGCAAATTTTCCCAGAACGCATCAATAGTAGGGGCACCTGGGAAACGTCCGGTCATGCCAATGATCGCGATCTCTTCACGAGCAACGGCCCGGCGCGCTTGCTCACGGCGCTCTTTGAGGACATTGCGCTCTTCCGTCGCGACCTCCGTCTCGCTTTCCGTCGGCAAGAGGTAGCGTGCCAACGCGCTTACGGTGGGAGCTTCATACAGAGCAACGGCCTGAATAGGCATATTAAAAGCTTTTTTAAGCTTAGAAATCACCTGGAGTCCGATGAGCGAATTGCCGCCCAGGTCGAAGAAGTTCTCATAGAGGCCGACTTCAGAAACACCCAACACTTGCTGCCAGATCTCGGCAATCGTGTACTCATAGTCTTTGAGAGAAAGAGGCACCGCCGCGCCTTTTTTCTGCTCGCCGCTTTCCTCTTGCGTATCCGCCAGCAGCGACTCCAATTCAATCCACTGTTTAATGCGGGCCTGGAGATCGCCAGTTGAGATCACCACATGGGGGGCCTGATGTGCCAGCGCCCGTGTGAGTACCTCGCAGGCTTCTTCTGGCGACATCGAATACTCTGCCACGGTCGCGCCAATAGCACCATGCATGTTCTCCTTCACCTCCCAGGTGTCCCAGCTGATGCTGAACCAGGGGAATGGTGAAGCATGTCGGCGTGCCTGGGCAAACGCATCAAGGAAAGCATTGCCAGCAACATAGGCTGAGAAAGTAATGCCTCCCAGGATCACCGAAATTGAGGAGAAGAGCAGGCAAAAATCCGGCGCATAGTCGGGGAGAGCCTCCTCTAGCGCATAAAGCCCATAGACTTTAGGATAAACCTGCATATCATAGTCAGCCAGTGTGATATTCTGTGTTGATTTGAAGGATAGGGCATTGGTGACACCAGCCGCATGCAGTACGCCGTGTAATGCTCCGAAGCGTTCCTGGATTTGCTGAAGTATCTGTCGCAACTGTGCCACATCGCCAACGTCACCTTGCATCAGGACGAAGCGACCGCCTCCCTCTTCAAGTGCGAGCAGATGCTTGAGTTTCAGGCTGATGTCGTCCTGCGCCTCGTGTTCGTCGAGCCATGCCTGCCATTGATCGCGAGGCGGCAGCCCGTGACGACTCATCAAAATAACCGTCGCTTGATATGTCTTCCCAAGATGCTCGGCCAGAATGGGGCCGACGCCACCCAGACCGCCGGTAATCAGGTAAACGCCTCCCTGGCGGAAGGGAATTTGTTCCGCCGCAATCTCACGCAGTGGAACAGGCTCATAGCTCTGAACCAGGCGCTCCTCACCGAGATAGGCCACCAGCGCACTACTGCCCACATCGGCAAAGCACTCCTGGAAAAGCTGGCTTACCAGTAAGGTTGACGGTGAAATCCGCTCATCAGGCAAGGTCACATTGATAGCGCGGCAGGTCGTGCCCAGGTTCTCCTGTGGAATAACTTTGCAGGCCCCAAGCAGAGTGGCCTTTTCAGGAATGATCGAGTCCCCGGCCTCAACAGCATGCAGGCCATTGGCAATAGCGAGGATACGTGTAGAGGTATTGCCAGGGATAGTATTCAAGCCTTGAATCAGTGCCATCAAGCTATGGAAGCCATCGACCTGACGCGCTCGAAACGTTTCGGCTCCGGTACTCGTTTCCTGTGGAGTCACGCTCCAGAGATGAAGAATGATTGCTGGGAGAAGCTTTTCTTTCTGGAGTGTTTTGCACAGTGCCTGGTAATCCAGCGGCTCATCGGGGCGAATCTGGAAAAGCTGCGATTGTACTTGAGCAAATGCCACTCCCTGTTGTATCCGCACTACCTGCTGCCCCGCCTCTCGTAGCCGAAGAGCCAGTTGCTCCCCCAGACCAGCCTGATCCTCAAAAATCCACAGACAGCGTGCGGGCAAGCTCGCGATTGCTGGTAGTGGTTCAACGTTCCAGGTCGGTTCATAGAACCAATGAGCGAGATCAGCCTCCTTTTTGTTTGTCCGTGAGCTGGAAGGTCGCTCGTCCTCAACCCAGAAGCGTTTGTGCTCAAAAGGATAGGTTGGCAGAGAAGTGCGCTGGCGGCGCTCGTTGGCGTAACCCGCTGCCCATTCGATAGCAACCCCGGCCAACCAGAGGCGTCCTAGAGCCATTAGAAGCTGTTGCCTTCCAGTTTGCCCCTCTGCTGATAGCAGAGCAATCACTCGCTCGTCATACGCGCTAGTATAGCCGGAGAAACGCCTGGCCTGCTCAATGAGCTGTCCCGATCCTACCTCCAGCAGAGCCATTTCCTGCTTTGTCAGCAGGTGATAGAGTTGTTCGGGCAGCCTGGAGGCCGACTCACCTTCCTGGAGCCAGAACGATGGTGCTGTGGCCTGCTGCTCGCTGATCTGGGCCCCGGTGATAGATGATAAGTACGGAATATGGGCCGGATTCCAATGAAGCTGATAGATCAATTGAGAGAAGGCCACCGGATTTTCAGCGTTTCTCTCAACCTCGGACCGTTTCATGGTCAATGAAACGGCGTCTTCAAGAGGGAGGATACCTGCCAGCGCAAGCGCAACATCCAGACCATAGCCAGTCCCGCTCACAGCATACGGCGAAATTCCCCATTGCAGCAGCATTTTTGCCTGCGCGTAAGCACAGACGAACGACGCTACAGCCCTCTCCGTGGGGACCAGGTTTACCGCATCCGAGCTGTAGTGGCTACACTGAGGAAGGGCGCGAATACGCTGGTAACAATCGTCCACAATCAGCCGATACTGGACATCTTCGCGATATAGTTCTTGCGCCAGGTCAGCATCAAAGTCCAGGGTAGAGGGGAACAGTAAAGTAAGGGCGCGATTGCGGAGCGTCTGATAGGCAGAAGGCTGCTCTACATTGGCTGCAAGCTGGACCAGAGCATCGGCTCTATCGCGGCATAGAAGGATGCTGCGATGATTGAAGGCAGTTCGCCCAACTTGTAGCGTATAGGCTACGTCTGCTAGATTTGTATCCGGGTGTGTCTCCAGATAGGTCTGGAAGCGCTGCTTCGTACGTTCCAGCGCCGTGGCCGTTTTTGCGGAAAAGATACAGAGCTGCCAGGGACGCGCCGGGCTGGAGGGATCTAGCACTGGAGCCTCCTCCATTACGACATGGGCGTTCGTCCCTCCCAGGCCAAACGAACTGACACCAGCCCGGCGCGGCTGTTGCTCAGATGTTTTCCAGGGAGTGAGGCGCGTATTGACGTAGAAGGGGCTATTTGCCAGGTCAATATCAGGGCTGGTGCGCTCGAAATTCAGGCTGGGTGGAAGGAGCTGATGTTTCAACGCCAGCGCGGTCTTGATCAGGCCAGAGACGCCAGATGCCCGGTCCAGGTGTCCAACATTTGGCTTGAGCGAGCCAAGCGCGCAAAATTGTTTTTTCTGCGTGCGCATCGCAAACGCTTTTTGCAGGGCTGCCAGTTCGATCTGGTCCCCCAGCATCGTTGCTGTGCCATGAGCCTCGATATAAGAAATGGTCTCTATATCAACGCCCGAATTGCTGATGGCCTGAGCGATGACCGCGCTCTGCCCCTCCAGACCAGGAGCGGTATAGCTAACTCGTAGACTACCATCATTGTTGATATGGGTGCCAAGAATAACCGAGTGGATCTGATCACCGTCAGCGATAGCCTCCTCCAGCCGCTTGAGGACCACGACTGCTGCGCCATTGCCCATCACGCTACCCCCACCATTAGCATCAAACGTGCGGCACTCGCCATCAGGAGAGAGAATCCCTCCTTCTTCGTAAAAGTAGCCGCTGATCTGAGGCATGGCAATAGCCACGCCACCAGCAAGGGCGAGATCGCACTCATAGTTCAGCAGACTCTGACAGGCGACATGGACGGCCACCAGGGAGGTTGAGCAGAAGGTTTGAATACCCAGGCTGGGCCCACGCAGATTGAGCTTATAGGAAACGGCGCTGGCTAGCGAGTCACGCTCATTGCCAATAGAGACCTGGAGCAGGTCAGCATCCTTAATAGACTGGCCAGTCATCAACCCGCGCACAAAGTATGGACTGAGCGCCGAACCGGCAAATACGCTGATCAAACCTGGATAGGTCTCTATATCATAGGCGGCGTCTTGAAGCGCCTCATAAGTACATTCCATAAACACACGATGCTGGGGATCCGTCAATTCAGCTTCGCGCGGCGTATAGCCGAAGAAGTCCGCATCAAAATATTCTGCCTCTTCGAGAATAGTGCCAGCTTTGACGTAGTTAGGCGCTTTCAGCACCTCAGGAGGCACGCCAGCAGCCAGCAGTTCCTGCTCCGAAAAGTGGCGGATGGATTTTACCCCGGCCTGCAAATTCTTCCAGAAGGCATCAACCGTGCTGGCTCCCGGAAAACGGCCTGCCATTCCTATAACTGCCAGAGCGGTGTCATACGAAATACGTGTTTCCACTGTGATCTGATCTCCTCTCGCTGCCATCAAGCGCTTTTCACACGCAAACGCTTTTTCAATCGAGATTGTCGCTTAGAGCTACGCTCATCCAAAACGTCTTGCGCCGTCGTTTGTTTATCCTGCGTCAGATGTCGTGCCATAGTCTCCACGCAGGGAGCCTCATACAAAACGTAAGCCGGGAGGTGTTCCAGACTAAATGCTTTGCGCACCTGCAATAACAGATTCACGCCCAGTAGAGAATTTCCTCCTAGATCAAAGAAATTGTCGTAGATGCCAATGCCGTCAATCGCGAGAACTGCTTCCCAGATGCGCACCATTTTCCGTTCATCATCATTCCTGGGGGCGATATACGAGTTTTTCAGGGGTGGGCGTGCATGAGCCACCGTTTGTGGCGGTTCGCTCCGTATCCAGGGAAGCTGTTTCGTAATGGTGAATCTGTGACTTAAATCAACCAGCGATTGAACGTCCTGTGTTGATACAATCACCTGTGGAAAGGGCTGTGTCAGAAGTCGTTGTAAAACTGAAGCTCCTTCCTGAAAAGTAATACCGTACGTGCGCCGATTCTCTTCAAAGAAGGCACGAGTTGACTCGTTGTACCCGGCCAGGGCCTCCGACCAGGCATTCCATTGCCATTCGCTCCAATCAATGGCAGCCACAGGGTATGAGCCATAGCGACTGCGGGCGTAAGCATCCAGAAAAGCGTTAGCGGCGCTATAGTCCACCTGTCCAGGCCCACCAGTCACAGTTGTGATAGAGGAGAAGAGGAGGAGAAAATCGAGGGGAACGCCTTGCAAAAGCCGATGCAATACCAGCGTACCCTGCACTTTAGGAGCTAGCACCTGAGCAGCCGACTCACGCGTTTTAAGCTGTATCAGCCCTGCTCCTGGTATTCCCGCTAGATGCAATACCCCATTAAGTGTACCGAATGTGGCCTGCGTCTGCTCAAAGACCTGCCGCATCTGTGCCTCATCGGTGACATCCGCAGCCATAACCAGCACCTCCGCGCCGTGCTGCTCCATTGCCATAATTGCCTTGATCTGCTGCCTGGTACGCTCGTTTCCTGCATGAGAACGCAATAGTTCAGGCCAGATATTTCTTGGAGGCAGTCCCTCTCGCGAGATCAGCACCAGTCGGGCATGGACACTGCTAGCCAGATACTCAGCCAATGCCAGACCGATCCCCCCCAGACCTCCGGTCAGTAGATAGACGCCTCGCTCTCTCAGGCCTCTTTGTGGTGTTGTCGGCTCAGGAATTTGTACCTCTTCAAATGTCGGCAGCCAGCGGCGCATACCACGAAGCGCGACAATCCGCTCGCCAGCTTCTATGGCTAACTCCTGTGCCAGCAGATCAATCAACCCCTTCCTTGTAGTGGAGGCAAGGAGATCGGAAGGGGCAATCTCAATCAGATGACAGCTCAGAGCCTCATATTCCTGCGGGATTACCCGGCAAGGGCCAAGAATCGTCGCCTTCGCAGGAGAAAGCTGCTCCTGACCCAGCACATCATAAATACCGTCGGCAAGAACGCTAAGCACGCAATGGCCCAGTTCGATCTCGCCCAATGCTTGAGCCAGGGTAAGCAAACTATAAAAGCCTGCGTCAAGGTCTTGCTGTACTGATGCGAACGAAGATTGCTCAGGCGCTGTGATCGACCAGCAGTGAAGAATACGCGTTGGCAGCAACTGGCAACGCGCCAGCTCTTGCAACAAACGTCGATAATCAAGCATTTGCCGAGGATCGATTTGGTAATGTATACCATCCATTCTTGCCTCAATTGTCGTACCGACCCGATTTATCGCGTCCGATTTATCGCCCGTCCCCCCGGCTACCGCGAAAGCTCTCCCTGGCGATACAGCCACAACTCGCTGCCCTTCAGCCGCAAAACGTCGGGCCAACTCCTCCCCAATCCCGACCTCGTCCACAAAGATCAGCCAGCAGGCATCGCTCCTCCGTGCTTCCGCGTGCAAGGGCGGAGCCTGCCTCCAACCCGGTATGGAGAACCACCTGCTCATATCACTCTTACGCTCGCCAGCCAGCGCCAGACCATCACTCACAGAGGAACGCCCTGAACGCGCTCGCCAATCGCGCACGTCAATCCAGTAACGCTGACGTTCAAAGGGGTAGGTAGGCAGAGGGATTCTTCGCCGACGCTCGCCTGCATAAAAGCTTTTCCAGTCTGGCTCTACTCCTGCCAGCCAGAGCCGCCCAATGCTCGTCAGGAAAAAAGCGTAGTCTCCTTCAGATCTCTGCGCTGGTTGCGTGGCGATAAACTTTGTCATACCCTCCCCACTACAGGAAGGATGCTGCCTTACAAATGATGTCAGCGTCTGACCAACGCCTACCTCAACAAAAAGATAGGATGAGCGTTGCAGCAAGCACCCGGCCCCATCGGCAAAGCGTACTGTCTCACACATATGCTCGGCCCAGTACTCATGACTGGTTGCCTGCTCATCAGTAATCCAGGTACCGGTGACATTGGAAATATAAGGAATAGCTGGTGGACATAGTGCCATGCCTCGTACAAGCCGTGTAAGCTGCTTTTTAACGGGAGACAGCATGCGCGAGTGGAAGGCGTGTGTTGTCTCTACCTGGTGACAGGCGATCTCATCGCAAAGGAGATGATGCCTCAATTGCTCAATCATCGCTATCGGGCCTGCCAGTACGCTGGTCTGCGGCGCGGCAACCACCGCAAGGTCAACCTCAATCTGCGGCCATTGCTGTAAATATGCGTGTATCTCGCTCTCTGAGAGCGCGACTGAGAGCATTGCCCCCGGCGGTTGGGACGCGATAAGCTGCGCCCGACGCGCCACCAGCGTTAGCGCATCTTCTAATGAGAGCACTCCGGCCAGCGTGGCGGCGACATACTCTCCCAGGCTATAGCCAAGCATGGCATCAGGTTTTACGCCCCAGTGGATCAGCAGGCGCGCGAGTGCGTATTCGGTCACAAAAACCGCAGGTTGGGCCATCTCT
>DASTZT010000160.1:0-3344 GCA_035764225.1 Ktedonobacteraceae bacterium | reverse complement strand
ATGGCGTACGGTCGAATTACGCTTCTTTTTCTGGCACGCGTGTGAAAACCTGCGCTTTCACCGTCGGTTCAAACTTGACGGCCAGACTTTCAATTTCTCCTTTCTCGGATGTAGCAAACGAGACCTTCGCTTTGAATTCGAAGCGTTCGAGATTCAACTCGAAGATGTCGTAGTGGACGTGGGTCAAGGATGAGGGAATATCGTTATAGATGCATTGCAAGCGATCTTCAACCTGGTTGATGGTCATGATACCATAGCCGGGATGCTCGTAACGCCCACAATAGGCATGAAGCGGATGCGATGGTTGGGTATCGGGAATGGCAGGCTCGGCCTTCTGCAACTCCGCGAGCTGCTTTTCCGCCTGTGCTCTGAGATCCGCGAACTCTTTCTGTAAGCGCCCGTTCCAATCCGTCTTCTCCGCGCCAAGCAAGCGATCACAGGCGGTGAAGGCGATGATATAGGGGGCAAGGGTTCCGCCGCGATTGGTAAAGACGGCCACCGCAGCTTGCTCGTCGGGCAAAAGCGCGACCTCAGCCATAAAGCCATCGACCGAGCCGCCATGCTGAACCATGCGATGGCCGCGATACGAGCCAATGAACCAGCCCTGCCCATAGCACCAGTTAGCCACCTCCCGATGCTTGCCCAGGGGAATCGATTCGCCCGCCGGAATGACCGTGTGGGGGGTGTGGTTCTGCGTCAGGTGTTCGGCTGCCAACAGTTGCGTCTCGCCATGTTTGCCCTCGTTCAATTGGAAGCGCAGCCAGTGTGCTATATCTTCCAGAGTGGTGTTGATGCCGCCCGCCGGACCCATCGCCTGGAATTTGCGGTAGAAAGGGACTTCCTTCAGTTCGCCCTTTTTCTCGTCATAGGGCAGCGCGTAATCGTCGGTTTTTTGCGAGTCCTCGACAGCCGTGTTGCTGCTGGTCATACCCAGAGGCTTGAAAATGCGCTCAGCGACAAACTCTTCCCAGGTCTGGCCAGTGACGCACTCAATTAAATAGCCCGCCGTTGCATACATCAGATTGTTATACTGGTAACGCGCGCGAAAATCGGCACTGGGTTCGAGATACGCTAAACGCTCGACCAGCTCTTTGCGCGTGACGTTCGAACCGTACCAGAGAAATTCATGGCGTGGCAGCCCGCAGCGATGGCACAGGAGATCTCGCACCGTCAGGCGCTCACCTGCAAAATGATCGTGCAGCTTGAAGGTGGGCAGATAATGCCTGACTGGCGTATCCCATTCCAGTTTGCCCTCGTCCACCAGCATCGCGATTGCCGCAGCGGTAAAGGCCTTGCCTGATGAGCCAATGGGGAAAAGCGTGCGCGGGGTCACGTCCAGATCCTGGGCCACGTTGCGCTTGCCAAAACCTTGAGAGAGCAGTACCTCGCCATCTTTGAGAATGATGACAGCAGCGCCGGGTACGTTGCCGTCCTGAAGAATTGCGCGTACTTCGTCCTCAAAGCCTGCAAGCTGAGCGGCGCTGGTTGCTGTTTCTGTCTGCGAATTCATAGCTCTTCCTCTTCTGCTGATTGTTCTTTGCTCTCGATGTGGAAAAAACGTCTGATACTCCTGAGTGTACCTGAGCAGATCCCGTACGCACCTCTACCAAAGGGCAAATACGGGGATAACTTTTCCAGCGAGGGAACCAGATTTTATACTTAGAGGAGGCCGAGTGAGCGTGCGCGAGTGATGGCCTGAACGCGGTTGGTGACTCCGAGCTTCTGATAGATCATATTGATATGCGCTTTGACCGTCCCGGTGACTACGACTAGTTCGTCGGCAATCTCGCGGTTCTTATGGCCAACGGCGATCAAACGAAGCACTTCGCGTTCGCGCAAGCTCAAGGGATCAAAAAGTGGTTGGGCTTCAACGGGTGAGGTTGGCAGGGAGAAGGTGCTAGGCTGCGCAAAAGCTTTGAGTAGCGTGGAGAGATAGGCGATGCTGATGGCTTGTCCTCTGGCTTTTTGCGCACGTTGCTGCTCAAGCAGATGGCGCAAGAGTCTGGCTAGCGGGTCACCCTCTGTTACAAACACACGGATATATCTGCCCGGCTCTGCCAGGGTGACTGCACGCTGAAGAGCACACAGCGCGCTTGCACGATCATTCTGGAGCTGGAACGCCAGAGCTTGCAAAATCAGCACCTCTATCAGTACTCTCACCCTACCTGCTTGCTCAGCTGCAACACACCAGTGCTCTAAGAGTTCGAGCGCATGCACGCCAGCATCTGGCTCAATGCCAGCCTGACCAGCTGCAATCAGCACGCGTGTACTAGTCAAGTCGAGAAGTTGGCTACGTTTGTGGCCTGGAGTGACATTACGCTGATTCTGTTCGCGCATCCAAAACAGAGCGTCTTCCAGGCGGTCCTCTGTCAGGGCAAAGCGTGCGCGGAGAGGCGCGATTATTTCCGTCAGCTCAATATGGCTGGCACGCTGGTTGAGTGACTCCAGTTGTTGCAGCCAGGATTGTATGGCCGGGCTATCTCCCTGCGCCTGCGCTACCAGAACGAGCAGCAACGCACTATCGAACAGAATTGTATTCGTTTGCGTGTGTTGCCCCATCGTCCAGGCTTGCAGCAAATGATGCCTGGCCTCAGCAAGATTATTCCATTCCCACAAAAGATAACCCAATCCAACATGGGCGAAGCCTGCCGAGAAGAGAGAAGAGACACGCGGTCCAGTCTCCAGAGCGAGGATGTGACGATAGAGCTTCGCAGCCTGGAAGGGATAGCCCTGCGCCGCATGCAGTTCTGCCTGCGCCATAATGACATAGGGCAAGAGAAGCGCGTGTCCTGCTACCTGGATGTTGCTGTTTGCCTCAGAGAGCGCCCGCGCTGCCGCGCCTACGTCGATGCTGCGCGTGTAAGCCAGACCCAGCAGCATCAAAATTAGGCCGCGCAGATAGTGACTCCCGGCGGGAAGTTGCTGAAGAGCCTGCTGACAGGAGGTAATAGCGGAGGGGAAGTCAGCGAACGAAATGGTATAGACCGAGCGCAGTGCAATAATCTCACTCTGTAGCGCGGCAACCGTTGACGGAGGCAGCGTCTCCTCAAGCCGATGGAGCGCCTGTTCCGCCGCCTCGACCCATAGAATGAACGTATCGGGCTGCGAGGTGATAAACTCTTGCCAGACCCGGCTGATGCAGAGGCGAGGACTGGAGCGCACGACTTCCTCAGGCAGTGCGTCGAGCCAGTTTTGCAGAATGGTGAGTTTCCCCTCGCTGATCAGGGTCGGGGCCATCCCCTCGATCAGAGTAGCCGCACGCGTATAATCCTGGGCCGCCAGGGCATGCTTGATGGCCTCTACGGGTAAGGCATGAGCCTCAAACCAGTGACTGGCTCGCAGGT
>DASTZT010000159.1:0-5328 GCA_035764225.1 Ktedonobacteraceae bacterium | reverse complement strand
TGAGGATGTGCAACCCCTTGCACATCGCGTTAATTGGCGCAAAGCGGTCAGGCAACCACTTTGCGCCGATTGATAACGATCCTCTTTGTTAGCACCTTACGGTGTTGCAGGCTCATGCTCTTTAGATTGGATTTGAATGCGCTTTGATTGTTGCGCTGGAATCTTTGGAATGTCGAGTTTCAACACCCCATTCTCATAGGTAGCTGTTACTTTGTCGGGGTCAATAGGGCCTGGCAGCGTAATGGTACGACCCATTTCGCCTTCATAACGCTCTTGCCGCACATATCGCCCCTCTTTTTCGGTTTGCTGCTCGCCTTTACGGATCGCCCGTATCGACAGGGTATCACCCGCAGCCATGATCTCTACATCATCCGACTTCATTCCCGGCAAAGCTGCTTCCACGGTATAGCTATTCTCGTTCTCGGAAACATCGATGGGGAACATCCTACCAGTTGGGAACATAAAAGGCCCTGGCATAAAACTATCTTCAAATAGCCTCTCCATAGCGTCGCGTAGCCGCATCCATGGCTCTTGATCTCTTCTCATGAGGTGCATAAGTTGTTACTCCTTTCTCGTTCATAGCATCTTGATATCCGCGTCGCGGCTACCGATAACACGAACCGTCAGGAGTTAAGGTTCCAGGGGACAACCATGCAAACTCTGAGACGCTAGTCTTCGTAGTTCGATACTTCGATCAGATTATCATCGGGATCGCGGAAATACACCGACATCATCGGCCCTCTTGCTCCTATTTTGCTCACTGGCCCCTCAATGATAGCCACATTGCACGCCTGCAAGTGCTCTATAACTTGAGCCAGAGGAGTGCGCGTGATGAAACAGAGATCTACTGAGCCGGGCGTTGGATGCGCTGCTTTTGGCTCGAACTCTTTCCCGGCCTGGTGCAGGTTAATTTTTTGCTCACCGAAGTGGAGCGCCTTACGACCATTAAAGGTCACGATTTGCATGTTCAGCACACGGGTATAGAAGGCACACGTTGCCTCCATATCGCGAGCCGTTAAGACAATATGGTCAATATGGTCAATTTGCATACTTTCCCTCTCCATAGAGAGTGCCAGCGCAGTCTTCGCCCTGGCACTCCAGATAGGATGCTGCGGCTTATCTTTTCTGAGCCGTTACGAACCAGGAGCGCGGGATGTCAGGCATTTCACGGGGCATCACGGGATAGGGCCAGCGACCAAAGTGGGCCTCTTGCTCACCCGGCTGGGTAACCGTAGCTTGCCAGCCCAGCTTATCCATAAACTCCTGCGGATCGTCCATCGAGCCAAACCAGGGAACACCAGAGTTTGCTAACGTCTGAACCCATTCTCGCGTCCATTCGGAAGTATACATAGCACTATTGATGATATCAAAGCCTACCCAGCTCCCAGACGCGGCGAGGCGGTTTATATCGTTGAAAATGCGATCAATACTCTCGTTGGGCAGGTAGTGAAGAAAGCCCTCAAGCAGCCAGACGGACGGCTGTTGTGAGTCAAAACCAGCTTTGACAAGGATATCTGCCCAGGGGCCAGTGAGATCGACCTCGCCTACATGCCGCTCGCAGGCTGGTCGCGCTCCGGCATTGCTGAGGACGCGTTCTTTGTACTGCAAGACCTGGGGCTGATCGAGTTCAAAAACTCCCGTCTGTTCGGGCCAGGCGAGACGAAACGCTCGTGTATCCAGACCTGCCGCCATTACTATGACCTGCCGGATATTGTGTCCACTGGTAACGCGAAGCAGGAAGTCATCGAAAAAGCGCGTACGGATAGTGATTGAGGCTCCATCATCGCCTGAATTATGTTCAGCCCACTCCCCTCCCTCTGCACCCGCTAAAGCCTCGGCCCAGGGATCGTTGAAGAGGCGATCCTCACGCCGACTCTCTCTAGCGCGTACACCAGCCGTCCAGCGCGAAGTCCCTCCCAGTAGACTATCATGGGTAGCTTTATCTGACATACAACATTTACTCCTATTGCTTCTAGAAATAGTTCTGCATTCACATCTATATATGAGCAAAGCTCTTACCTTCTCTACGAAGCAATAGCGTCAAAGTCGCATCCTTCCCACCTCAGGATGCTCATAGAATCAGTTGACGTTTCGCTGCTTGTCCTCCCAATATTTTTCGCGCAGGTCGCGCTTGAGAATTTTTCCGGCCCCGCTTTTGGGCAGAGGTTCAGCAGAGAATTCGACACTGCGCGGAACTTTATAGCCTGCGATGAGGGTACGAGCATGGGCAATCAAAGCTTCGTCTGTGATGCTCATCCCTGGTTTGCAAACTACGACGGCATGCACCGACTCGCCCCAGTTTTCCGCCGGGATACCGATAACGGCGGCCTCCAGCACGGCGGGATGCGTGTAGAGCGCGTTCTCGACTTCGACCGAATAGACATTCTCCCCGCCGGAGATAATCATATCCTTTGCCCTATCGATGATGAAAATGTAGTTCTCCTCATCGACGGTCGCCAGATCGCCCGTATGCATCCAGCCATCGACGATAGCGGCGGCGGTTGCCTCTGGCATGCGCCAGTAGCCCATCATGATATTTGGCCCCCGCGCGATAATTTCGCCAATCTCGCCCGGCTTGACATTTTCCCCCTGAGCATTGACAACACTCACCTCGACGCCTAGCGCCTCTTTGCCACAAGAGGCCAGACGCCGCACCTGCTCAGGGGTACCATCGACGATATGATCGTAGATATCCAGCCCGGTGAGCAGGGGAGCCGTTTCGGTCATACCATAGCCCTGCGCAAAGATCTGCCCCCACTTTTGCAGCCCCTTCTTGAGCAGCTCGACCGGCATGGGCGAGGCACCATAGGTCAGGCGGCGCAGGCTGGAGACATCATAGCTGTCAACATCGGGATGATTAAGCACCATGTTTACCATCGTCGGGACGAGCAGCGCAATCGTAACTTTTTCGGCCTGGATGGTTTGTAAAACGTGCAGAGGGTTGAACATGGGGATGAAGACGTGGCGAGCGCCAACCATTGTGACGGCAAAAGCTGAGCCAATATCGGCCAGATGAAACATTGGGGCGGAGTGCAGGTATACATCGCGGTCAGTATAGCTGGTTGCCATAATCACATTCATGGCGTTGGACATCACATTTTTGTGGGAAAGCATCACACCTTTCGCTCGCCCAGTAGTGCCACCCGTATAGTAAAGGCCGGAGAGATCGTCATCTCCCATCATTTGATCGGCGCTTTCTTGCACCTGCGAGCCATGCGTCAGCACCTGCTCGTAATTCTCCATCCCTTCCGGCACTTCATCGCCACAGTAAATAACGTGCTGCACGGAGGGGAAGGTATCGCGTCCGACGGCGTAGGGGGCAAAGGTTTTATCGACAATCAGCGCCCTGGCTTCACTATCGTTAAGGATAAAGACAATTTCTGGTCGGGCCAGACGAATATTGAGCGGGACAATCACGGCTCCCATGCACGCACAGGCGTAGTAAAGCTCAAGGTAGCGGTGGCAGTTGAGCATGAGCACGGCCACGCGGTCCCCACGCTGCAAACCCAGAACAGCAAGGCCGCGCGCGAGATGATCGGTACGGCGCTCAAAGTCATTCCAGGTATGGCGCGTCTCGCCACATGTGACGGCTTCGCGATTGCCAAAAGCTTTTTTAGCATGCGCCAGTCCTTGTGCGATATTCATAAAAAGTCCCTCCTTGTGTTCTACAGCCGCTTACTGGGTCAGGGGTAAGCTGGATAGGAACGAGCCTGCAATAAAAGCCTTTACATGTGCGATGACGAATCCAAAGAGATTTTTTGCTTGATGGCTTTGAGCGCGTCAGCGACGGTGTGTGTAGCTCCCCGATTCATCGTGGGAGACTGCAAGGGCAGACGCTTAATACGATGGGTCAAGGCCATTGGCGCGACAGTGTAGACATGTTCGGGGGTAACTTCGCGCTCGCCGAGATAGGCCGCATAGGTCTGGGCCGTGCGACGCATCACAATATCGCCGCGATGTCCGTCCACATCCAGCTCAATATTAATCATGGCGATCAGTTCAGCGACGTGATGTGGAACGGTAACCTGTCGCTCTAGCAAAGAGGCACGGGCGATACGATCACGCAATGCTTGCTCAGCGGAGGCGTATTCGGCAAGCATTGCCTCCGGGTCCGCTTCAAAGCGTTCGCGCAATTCGACGATCTCGACCCGCTGGCGAATATCGTGAATAGAGCTGATATCGACACACAGCCCAAAGCGGTCGGTCAGTTGCGGACGCAGTTCCCCCTCTTCCGGGTTCATCGTTCCCACGAGCATAAAACGCGCCGGATGGCTGAACGAGACCCCTTCGCGCTCCACAATGTTAACGCCCATAGCAGCGGCATCCAGTAGTACATCGACCACGTAATCATCTAGCAGGTTGACTTCGTCCACGTAGAGGATACCGCGATTCGCATCCGCCAGTACGCCTGGCTCGAAGCGCCGCTCGCCCTCGCGCAGGGCATGTTCTAGATCCAGCGTGCCCACGACCCGATCTTCTGAGGCGTTGATGGGCAGATCAACCACGCGCATGCGACGCTGCACAATCGGCAATGTCTCGCCACGCTCAAAGCGTTCGCGACAGGAGGCACACATTGCTGCTGGCAGATCAGGAGGGCAAGAGAACGGGCAATCGCTGACGACGCTCAGTTCAGGCAGGACGGCAGCCAGGGCACGCACCGCCGTTGACTTGGCAGTCCCCTTTTCTCCGCGAATGAGTACGCCACCGATAGCCGGCTGAATGGCGTTGAGGATGAGCGCAAGCTTCATATCCTGCTGGCCGACAAGCGCACTAAATGGGTATGTATACATACTTAAGACCTTGTTTACTGTAATTAGGTGTAGGCAAGCAATGAGGATGTGGCGCTGCATCCTTGCAAAAACCAGTTGTTTGTGTTACCAGGCAGAGCCAAAGCCTGCTTTTTTTCACAAAGATGCAGAGCCAACAGTATCTAGAATTCGATTACGCCACGAATATTCTTGCCTCCGACCATATCGGCATAGGCTTCGTTAACCTGGTCGAGCGTATAGGTCCGGGTGACCAGTTCGTCCAGCTTCAACTTGCCAGCGCCGTACATCTGGAGCAGGTTGGGAATATCGGTGCGCGGCTGCGAGTCGCCGTAGAGGGTTCCCATGACGGTTTTCTGGAACAGTACCAGGTCGAGCGGCGGTATGGGAATCGACTCGGCGGTGGCTGGAGTCAAGCCGATCACGCAGACAGTACCATTTTTGCCAAGACAGGCGTATGCCTGACCGATGGTCGCGGGAGTGGCGATAGCCTCGAAAGCATAGTCCACGCCCACGCCCCAGGTCAGATCCTTGCTCACCTGCACAACATCCTCCCTGGTGG
>DASTZT010000158.1:0-5023 GCA_035764225.1 Ktedonobacteraceae bacterium | reverse complement strand
CAAGCGAAAGACCGCCCCTTGCGCCATCGCTCACAGAGAGGGCGACGGAGATGGGTTTATCCTGGGGCCATACAGCGCGAACGGCATCAAATATTGCGAGTGGGAAGCGCATGCGCTGCTCGATAGTGCCGCCGTATTCGTCGCTGCGTCGATTCGTCAGGGGAGAGATAAAGCTTGCCACGAGATAGCCGTGAGCAAAGTGGAGTTGGAGCCAATCAAAATTTGCCTGTTGTGCCATGCTGGTTGCCCGCACAAATTCCTCACGTACCTGCTCCATATCGCTCTGATCCATCTCTCTGGGTATCTGACTGATAGGTATGTAAGGGATGGGCGATGCCGCAATCAGTGGCCAGTTTCCCTCACGGATCGGCCTGTCCAGCCCTTGCGCACGGGGGCGCGTTGAGCCACGGCGTCCCGCGTGTCCCAGTTGGAGCGCGATCTTTGCCCTTGAGCGAGCATGGATAAAGTCCACTATGCGCGTCCAGGCCGCTAGATGCTCTTGCTCGTACATCCCGGCGCTGGTTGGCGAGATGCGCCCTGTGCTGGAAACGGCAACCTGCTCTGTCAGGATCAGCCCCGCCTCTGCTTGTGCAAGCCTGACGACCTGAGCCGTGTCCTGATTGTTCGCGTGACCATCTTGCCCCGCAGCCGAAGCTGAGGCCGAGAGGACGACGCGATTGGGCAGTGTGAGGTCGCGCATGCGTAAAGGCGTGAACATAGGTGGGGGAGCTACAATAATACGCTGCGGAGGTTGTTTGTTGATCTCTTGAGCTTTTTGTGCCCACCAGCGATCAACGGCATCGCCAAAACGTGTGTCGCGCAGCCGAAGATCGTCATAGGAAATTCTGCCACTGCGGGTCAGGAGCTGGAAGGCGAACGGCATTGGTTCCAGGCCCAGGTAGCGTTTGGTCGTCTCGAAATAGATCCGGCTATCCTGAGCCGCCCTTTGAAATACTTCCACAACTGGCTTTCTCTCCGTCTCATATTGGTTGAGGGCCGTTTCAAGATTATGGTGTTGTTCGAGCGCGCCAGCCAGGGCAATCGCGTCTTCCATTGCCAGCTTGGTGCCTGAGCCAATCGAGAAATGGGCCGTATGAGCTGCATCGCCCAGCAAAACCATGCGCTGATGCTGCCAGGTTTTTGTTTTGAGCGTAGGGAAATTGATCCAGCGAGAATTGTTGGAGAGCAGTCTGTTGCCACCGAGATGATCGGCCAGCAGTTGCTCGCAGTAAGCCAGGCTAGTGGCTTCATCGGCCTTATCCAGGCCAGCATTGAGCCAGGAGCTTTCATCACACTCGACGATGAACGTACTCGTGGTGCCGCTAAAAGGATAGGCGTGGACCTGAAATAGCCCGTGCTCGTTTTCTTCAAAGATGAAGGTGAAGGCGTCGAGCACTTTATCGACTCCCAGCCAGATATAGGGGGCTTTTCCAGGCTCAATGCTCGGCTGAAACTGCTCGGCGAAGCTTCTGCGCACGAGGCTATTGAGGCCATCGGCTGCGATCAGTAAATCGTACTCGCCGAGCATTGCCAGATCGTTCAGCTCGCAGTTAAATTTCAGGATAACGCCTAGCTCTTCACAGCGTTTTTGCAAGATATTGAGCAGCAGTTTGCGGGAAATGCTGGCGATGACGTGGCCGCCGCAGCGAATGGTTTCGCCGCGATAATGCACATCAATGGCATCCCAGATGACAAAATGATTGGTAATTTGCTCGTAAGTCTTATAATCTGCTCGCTGGAACGAGCCAAGCGTGCGATCAGAGAAAACCACGCCCCAGCCATAGGTGATATCGGCAGGGTTGCGCTCAATGATCGTAATTTCATGGCGAGGATTGGCTTTTTTAATCAGCAAGCCACTATAGAGGCCAGCAGGCCCGCCTCCGAGGATGACAATTTTCAAGCTGTCCCTCCTTATTGCATTCCACTTGACATCTTCGGATGTGATGTCTATACTCCCCCTCAAGGGAGGTGGCTATCTCGACCCGCTTGAGGGTACTGAAATTGCCTGCCCAGCCCGGTCAGTACATTGGCGAGCCGATCAAGCTGGCTGATATCGGGGACAGCGGGGAAGAGCACCATTTCATCACAGCCTGCCTCTTCATAGCCGCGAATAAACTGCGCAATCGCTTGCGGGCTGGTAAGGAGACCAGCGGCTATCCTCTCCGCGAATGGTCCGGTAAAGGCGTAGTAGTTCCTCATATAGTTGAGACCTGCCTCAATCGTTGCCTCATTGCCAAGCGCGAAATATCCCTGCGCCCAGAGCTGTGGTCGGCCCGTTCGTCCGGCATCGCTCCAGGCGGCGCGTGCTTTATCTGCCGCGCGGGCGAATGTTCGTGGAGGACCGCCTCCGTGAACGTAACCATCGGCATAGCGAGCCATGCGGTTATATCCCTGGTCGCTCAAGCCTCCGATCAACAACGGTGGGCCACCAGGACGAGCCGCCTTTGGGGAGATGCGCCCATCTTCCCAGAGCGTGCGCAGTGTAGCGAGCTGCTCTGAGAGTATCCTTCCTCGTGTTCGATACTCCACGCCGACCGCGTCGTAATCCTCTTTGCGTGCTCCCACGGCCAGGCCCAGCACCAGGCGACCATTGGAAAGCGCATCGAGAGAGGCCGCCGTTTTGGCTAGCATCGTCGTATTATGAAGGGGGCCAATAATGATCGTGGTCGCCAGTTGGATGCGTTGGGTCACGGCAGCCGCTGCCGCCAGGGCTGTCAGGGGGTCGTAACTATCGTAGATGATGCGATCTACCACACCCAGGCTGGAGAATGGCCCCTCGTCCGCTCTATGCGCCCATGCTATGACAAGCTGCCCATCCGTGCCTGGAACGCCGGTAGGCAATCCTACTCCGACTTGCATATGTACATTCCTTGTTGTTAGTAGGGATGGGTAATCTTAATAAAGGAGTCTTGTAGATTATGTCTATCCCTACAGATCCGCTCTGATACTGTTGAGATGGCGCTCGCTGCTATCCCACAACTTGTAAGGCTGCTTAGAGTATGTCACATAGCGATTGCTATCTCAAGAGCATCGATGCTCCGGCTATTTTCTCGACGAGAAATTATTTGGGCGATTGGTCGAGGGATTTTTATGCGTGAAGCATAGATATATTGGCTTTCTAAGCGGATTTATGACTATCTCGCTTATCTACCAGTGTCGAGAAAAACGATGATTTCGTCGAGAAAATATGGTAGAATGCAGCAAGAAGCCATCCTCTGACTAACTGCTTATCGCCTCTTGATCCTTTCAGGTCTGCGGCACTTTGCACAAACTGTGTAGAACTTCTACAATATCCTCAAGAAAGACTTTTTCACAATAAATTACGTTGCTCTCTCCCCAAAGAGGGGCGCAAAGAAAAGAAAAAAGCATGCCTACCATTCGACTAGAAACGTATATCGATGCTTCGCTAGAGCGCTGTTTCGACCTCTCGCTCAATGTTGACTTGCATCGCAACTCGGTTGCGCATACCCACGAGCGCCCGATTGCCGGGGTGACATCAGGGATGATGAAGCTCGGTGATACCGTGACCTGGGAAGCGGTGCATTTTGGCATCAAGCAACACCTGACCTCAAAAATTACCGCCTACGAACGTCCCCATCGTTTTACCGACGAGATGATCCAGGGCGCTTTTCAGGAAATAATCCATGTACATGAATTCGTCTCTCAGCCCCCTGGAACGCTCATGATTGACCTGTTTACATTTCGTGCTCCATTGGGTATCCTGGGGAGGGTGGCTGAGATGTTGATGCTCACACGCTACATGAAAGGGCTATTGCTTGCCAGAAACGGGTACTTGAAACAGGTAGCTGAGAAGGGGACTGATGGTAATAAGTGAAATAGGAGTCAAAAGATGCTGACGCTTTACTATTCCCCGCATATGACGAGCGTTGATAACGAGGCCAAACGCGCCTCCGGCCATGCCGATGTGCCTCTTTCCGCTATTGGTCGGCAACAGGCACAGGAGCTTGGGCAGCACTATGCGACTGAAAAGCTTGATGCCATCTTCCACTCCGATCTTCAGCGTGCAGCTGATACGGCCCATATAGCCTTTGCCGCGCGCAACTTGCCCATTGTGCCGAACGCCCGCTTGCGCGAGTACGACTATGGGCAGATGACGCAATATCCCGTTGCTGAGGTCGAGCAGGAGTTCCCACGACGCATCAGAGAGCCGTTTCCTGATGGGGAGAGCTTGCTGATGGTCGTGCAGCGTATGGGTGCATTTTTGCGTGATGTCTTGCGCGACTATGACGAGAAGAGCATCGTGGTCATTGGGCATCGCGCGACCAGATATGGGCTGCTATACTGGTGTGAAGGCGCTTCGCTTGAGAAAATAGTGCAGCAACCGTGGGAGTGGCGCGATATTCCCATCTGGCGCTATAAACTGCACGCGTACAGCCTTGAGCGGCCTTTGGTTGCCAACGAAAACGAACGTCTGATTAAATAGAAATGTAACTTATTCTAGGGAAAAGAGGAAGATGATGAAAAGGAAAAAAAAGAGTATGCGACCCTGGTCGATGTTGCTGGCTGTGGCGGCTATGATCCTGACGGGTGCAGCTATCCGTGAGCAACTGAGTCTGCCGTCCGAGCAGCGAACATGGCATGGCGAGGTTGCAGGCGTGCCGTATGATTTTCGTATGCCGACAGTAGAGCGATTACGGGCCACCTTCTGGAATAAGGATACCTCACGTATCCTGGTTCCCCACGCTTTTGGCGTAGGTTGGAGCATCAACTTTTACCCGCTGTTCTATCCCAGGAGCGAGTAGGACTGATAGCAGTACGTTTCTTCTCAGCTTCAGTGAGGGACAGCCTATGGATAGCGAAGCAAACAAGGAACTTGTCAGGCGCTATGTAGAGTTGTGGGATACAGGCAACCTGGCTCTTGCCGATGAGGTACTGGCGGCGGATTTTGTCGATCACGCGCATCTAGAACAGGCTCCTGGCCCGGAAAGTGTGAAGCAGGCGGTCGCTAACTTCCGTACAGGCTTCCCTGATGCTCAGGTAACAATTGAACATCTGCTGTGCG
>DASTZT010000157.1:0-6179 GCA_035764225.1 Ktedonobacteraceae bacterium | reverse complement strand
CAGGTTACGGCGGTGGCGTAGCCCTCGATAACAGTTGATTTCGATCAGCCGCTTGATATTCATATCTACTTCGCGGCGCAGATCTCCCTCAACTTTATATTCACGGTCGATTGTCTCACGTAGACGATTGACCTCTTCTTCGGTTAGATCCTTGACCCTGGTATCAGGGTTAACGCGCGTTTTCTCCAGGATTTTGCGGCTCGTTGTCAGCCCAATCCCGTAAATGTAGCATAGCGAAATTTCCACACGCTTGTCACGCGGAATGTCAACGCCAGCGATTCTAGCCATCTTCTCCTCCAGCCTGGAGCCTCACGTTCCACATTCACGCCTGCTTGCAACATGAGGCCCAAATTGCTTGTTAGCCTTGCTTCTGTTTATGCTTCGGATCTTTGCTACAAATAACCATCACGACACGGTTACGCCGGATGATCTTGCAGCTATCACAACGCGGTTTGACAGAGGCGCGCACTTTCATGGTTTGCCCTCCTCAGACTTTTTCTCAAGATAAAAGGTAAAGATCAGGACAGGGTAAAAGGTCTGCTCCTATGTGTTCTTCCTCTTACCCGACGTTATTCGATATGTGCCGATTAGGAGAAAAGAAACAATGAAGGATGCTCTTCACTACCTCATGCTTTCACACGCCATGTAATACGTCCTCGCGTCAGGTCATAGGGAGACAGCACAACTCTTACTCTATCGCCTGGCACAATACGCACAAAGTTCATGCGAATACGCCCTGACAGGATCGCCAGAACCTGGTGCTGCTCGTCGATCTCGACTTTAAACATGGCATTGGGCAGGGCCTCAATCACCTTACCCTCGACTTCGATTTCATCCTTTTTTGGCATAGCATCCTTTCCCTAGCGGCGGGACTCTCTTATCAGCATTCTGCATATACGCTCACAAGGAATCACTACCTATGGCAGCCATCCACCGGGAACCCGGGGGCACATACGTAGCGAAAGCTTCTTGCAGTTTCAAATCTCTCTGAGCCTACAATATCTGGGTGCTCTAGAAAGTAGAAAAGGGCAGCAGTTGATACTGCTGCAGCCAACTACGAATTATAGCATACTTTCCTATAGAAGTCGAGAGGGCAACTTACATTAGACAATTTTTCCCTCCGACGAGCCAAACGTCAGGATATCGGCATCGCCCTCGGTAATGGCTACGGTATGCTCGAAATGGGCAGCACAGGTTCCATCTGCAGCAACTACCGTCCACTCATCATCGAGAACGCGCGTCTCCTTCTTTCCCATAATCACCATTGGCTCAATGGCAATGACCATGCCCGGTTTCAGTACATAATTAGGGTAGCCAGGCTCAACATAGTTGAGAACCTGTGGGTCTTCGTGCATACTACGGCCCACACCATGTCCACCATACTGACGTACAACCGAAAAACCTGCGGCCTCCACAAACTGTTGTACAGCCCTACCAATATCCTGCAAACGCTTCCCGGCGCGCGCGGCGGCAATGCCACGATAAAGCGCCTCTTCGGTCACTTTCAGTAGTTGCTGCATATCAGGCGAGATCGTTCCTACCGGCACGGTGATAGCGGAATCGGCATGCCAGCCATTACGGGAGGCGGCGAAGTCAATACTAACCACATCGCCTTCCTGCAAAACACGATTACCTGGTATACCGTGGACGACTTCTTCGTTTACAGACGTACAGAGCGAGGCAGGATAACCATGATAGCCCAAAGAGCTTGATTTCGCGCCGTATCGCTTTAATGCTTCCGCTCCCAGCTCGTCAATAGCAGCCGTCGTCATTCCCGGACGAACGGCGCTACGCAACTCTGCCAGTATGGCGGCGACGATACGACCGGTTTCACGGATTTTTTCTCGCTCTTCTTTCGATTTTATGATCGGTGCCATAGTATTTTCTTTCAGAAAAAGAGGGGTGCAGCAAGAACAACTGCTGTTCATACCCCACTCTTTAGCTTTTTCCCCCTACCAGTACTTCGATTCCGCGTCCCTCATGCGTCCCTTATCTTCGTAGGGACCTCCCACGATCAATCGGGGAGCTACAGCGCGTCCAGGAGGAACGCGGAAGATCTCAAGGTGCTTTAATCGCCTTAAGCAGATCCTTCTCGACCACATCAATACTCTGGTTGCCATTAACTTCTGCCAGTTTGTGCTGACCCCCATAGTAATCAAGAAGGCGGATAGTCTCTTTGAAAAAGATATCCAACCGCTTTTGTACCGCTTCTCCCCGATCATCGGGGCGCTGGTACAGCTCACTTCCATCCAGGTCACATACTCCCGGCACCTTTGGGGGGCGGGTCTCTATATTGTATATATGCTGGTTCGCGCGGCAAATATACCTTCCTGAGAGCCGACGCAGCAAGATCTCGCGCGGAACGTTTATATACACTGCCCCATCAATGGTTTTACCCACGCCCTTTAATCCCTCATCCAGTGCCTGGGCTTGCGCTATCGTACGCGGAAAGCCATCCAGCAGAATCCCCTTTGCACAATCTGGCTCCGCAATACGTCTAAGAATCATGGCTACGGTAAGCTCGTCAGGAACGAGTTCTCCGCGATCCATATATGCCTTAGCCTTCATCCCCAACTCGGTCTTTTCATCAATCGCTTTACGGAATAAGTCGCCACTAGCAACGTGGCAGATCCCTAGAGCTTGAGAAAGCTTCTCAGCTTGTGTTCCCTTCCCCGACCCCTGCGCGCCGATCAGGATAATGTTCACAGTTCTCCTCCGACGAAAGTCTATGAGAATGCCGCCCCGCATTCACAAGAAGATCTCTGTACCCGAAAGCTGGTGGTAAGCAACACCACCAGCTTTTCTTCACATTATGATAAGAAGCCCGAATAGTTACGCATGACCATCTGCGCTTCAAGCTGCCTGACTGTGTCTAGCACCACACCAACCACAATCAGCAGTGAGGCGCTACTAAGCAACTGGTCCGCGCCAATACGGGAGACGTAGGGAAGAACCGATACGATCCCCAGGAACAGGGCACCTGCCAGGGTGATACGGTTGAGAATGTTTTGCAGGTAGCGACTGGTCGGCTCACCAGGGCGATAGCCAGGAATGAACGCTCCCTGCTTCTGCAAATTCTCAGGGATATTTTGTTGCTGCCACATTACGTACGCATAGAAGTACGTGAAGGCGACCACCAGGAAGAAAAAGATCGCCCAATACCACCATTGCTGAGGGTTTGCCAGGTAGGTGCTGATCCAGGTGGCGCTATTCGCCAGCCAGGGAGTCTGACTCGTTGAGAGGTAGCGCGAGATCACGGACGGGAAGAGCAGCATCGACTGGGCAAAGATCAGCGGGATCATGCCTGCGCTATTGACCTGGAGCGGAATATAGGTGGTCTGGGCCGAGCCAACGAGCATACCGCGCCCTACCATACGCTTTGTCGGATACTGTACGGGCACGCGTCTCTGTCCCAGGTAGATATACACAACCCCTATAATAGTAATCAGACCAATCAACAAGAAGACTCCGATACTGACAACACCGCTGCCGCCGCCGCCGGTCGAGGTTGCCGACGTGTACCCCTGGGACACAAACTGTGGCAGACGACTCACGATGCCACCGAAGATGATCAGCGAGATGCCGTTGCCGATGCCATTCTCAGTGATGAGTTCACCCAGCCAGACCAGGATCATCGTTCCAGCCGTTAAAGCCAGCACGATAGCCCAGCTCTCCAGGGCAAATTTCGGGTCCACCAGGCTAAAATTCTGGAGCACACCTGCCTGCTCGAAAATCGCGCTATTGCCCAATGCCTGCAAAAACGCCAGCGGAACCGTGATAATACGGGTAATCTGGCTAAAGCGCAATCGTCCCGCTTCACCCTCAGTGGCGAGATTCTGCAGCGCCGGAATAATGGGCTGCAACAGCTGCATTACGATGGTCGCAGTAATATACGGATAGACACCCAATGCAACAATGGAGAACGTCTGCAGCGATCCTCCCGAAAATACATCTAAGAGGCCGAGCAACTGACCCAGGTTCGCACTTTTATTTGAATTAAAAAGATTGACCAGCGCCGTTTGCTCCGTAGATGATAACGGAACCGTGATATGAGCGAGGATGCGGAAAATTAACAACATCCCCAGCGTAAAGAGAATTTTGTTACGTAGATCTGGAACCGTCCAGATACTACGCAGGCGTTCCCACATGGGAGCCTCCTTCCAGATACCAATCCTTATCTGGCTTTCAATTGATGCCAGGACGATAGAAATGACGATAAACAATCATAGTCTATACGAACAAGACGCCAGGAGGTTGAGCACCTGGCATCCTGACGTTATGATTGTTGTGCTTTCTCTTTCTTCTCGTCTTTACGCCGCTTGGTCTTTGCGTAGACCTTGACAGGAATGATCTCAACGCTGCCGCCAGCGGCTTCAATTTTGGCGCGCGCACTCGCTGAGAACTTATGAGCGTGAACAGTCAAAGCGCGATCTATCTCACCGTTGCCCAGGATTTTGATTAACCCTTTGCCCTGAGCACGAGTCATTAAACCGCGTGCCACCAGATCTTCAGGACGAACCTGAGTACCGGGATCAAATGGATCTAGACTTTCAACATTAATAACAGTATATTCATCGCGGAAAGGGGTATTACTATTGCCCAGACCGCGAACAAACGGTAAGCGTTTCGAAAGGCGCGTCTGGCCTCCATTAAAGGCGCGGTGAATGTGGCCACCGGTACGCGCCTTCTGACCTTTTGTGCCACGACCAGCGGTTTTACCACGACCAGAGCCATGACCGCGACCAACGCGCCTCTCAGCCTTATGCGAACCGGGAGCCGGTCGCAAATCAGAGAGTTTCACTGACGACCTCCTCTACCTGCACCAGGTGGATCACTTTGCGGACCATGCCCCGGATAGCAGGCTGATCTTCATGCTCAACGGTCTGCTGGAGTTTACGCAGCCCTAGCGCCTGAATTGTTGCCTTCTGATCTTTTGGATAGCCAATTGCGCTTTTAACATATTTTACACGCAGTTTTGCCATTGCTTACTCCTATCGACGACGGTTGCCACCGCCACCACCGCGCCGGTCCCCGCCACCACCACGACGATCACCTCGTTCCGGGCGGTCGCCACGACGGCCAGGGGTACTACGCGCCTCACGCGCTTCCTCTTCACGAGCAGCACGCATCGTGGCCGCATGCTCGGCAGCAGTAGCAGCCGCAGCAGCAAACTGCTCCGCTCGCTTCCTGCCGAGAATCTCGGTGACGGTCTTGCCACGACGCACGGCCTCAACATCAGGGAAACGCAGCTCACGCAGGGCGTTCATGCAAGCCTGAACAGTATTGGCCTTGTTCGTACTGCCAAGCGTTTTCGTTAAGATGTCACGAATACCCGCCGACTCCATGACGGCACGCACCGCGCCACCCGCGATCACGCCCGTACCAGGGGCTGCTGGCTTGAGCAGGACTTCGGAGGCACCAAAGGTCGTCTTTACCAGGTACGGGATGGTTGTTCCCATCAATGGCACCTCGATCAGACGCTTCTTGGCATCCTCAACCCCTTTGCGAATCGCTTCCGTATACTCGCTCGCCTTGCCGAAACCAAAGCCTACATGCCCATTGCGATCACCAACGACGACGAGAGCACGGATGCTAAAGCGCCGACCGCCTTTGACCACCTTAGAGACACGGCTGACTTCAACCACTGTCTCCTCAAGGTTCAATTTTGATGCATCTATTCTTGCCATATCACTCCTCGCGGCCCTAGAAACTCAGGCCAGCTTCACGAGCGCCTTCGGCCAGTGCGGCAATGCGCCCATGATAGGCGTAGCCGCCACGATCAAAGACAACTTGATTGATGCCCTGACCTTTGGCACGCTGTCCCAGCAGCTTGCCAACCTCGCGCGCCATCGCAACCTTACGGTTGTTGGCGATAGCTGCCAGCGCCTCCACTGGGGTCTTTGCTGTACCTTTCTGAGCCGAAGGTAGGACCGTTTTGACCTGGGCCGCTGGTTGGCCGCCCTTGCCCTTCTGGGCTTGAGCGCCTTTGGCGGGGGCTTTGGCTGCTTTTTCGGCCTTCGCACCTTTGCCTTTGGTCGGTGCGGCCTCTGCCGCCATCTCTACCTGGGCTTCCTCGGCCTTTTGCTCAACTCTGGTTGGCGCGGCACCAACTGCCAGTTTAAAATCACGCAAACTCTCATCGAGCGTTGAGGCTGCTACCAGTGTCCGCCCTGTGCTAT
>DASTZT010000156.1:0-5367 GCA_035764225.1 Ktedonobacteraceae bacterium | reverse complement strand
CATTGCCAGCGAACAATGCTCGCTGGCAATGGCAATCGCGCTAAAGAAGTGCTGGTTATTGCTGAAGCATGTGCTGTACCGCGATTTTTACCTGATTTGAAGGGATGGCAAAGCTGACGCCGTTGGCGGCTGTGTTGGACTCAGTGTTGACGGCGATGACGGTCGGAATACCGATCAGTTCTCCTTGCAGGTTCACCAACGCTCCACCGCTATTGCCAGGATTGATCGCGGCATCCGTCTGGATGGCGTGAGCAAGCGTGACCTGATCTGATTCCGGGATGCTGCGATTCAAGGCGCTGATAATGCCGTGAGTGGCGGTCTCGGTAATTCCCAGAGGGTTGCCAACGGCCAGCACCTCTTGCCCAATCGTTAGCCGCGAGGAATCGCCTAGCTGGGCAACAGCCATATGAGCGAAGGGCCGAATACGCACAACCGCCAGATCATCCGTCGCATCAATGCCCGCCAATTGCGCTCGCTCTACGCTTCCAGTGTTCAAAATCGCTTCGATGACTTGAGCGCCGTTCACGACATGGTTATTTGTCACAATATTGCCCTGAGCATCAATAATCACCCCCGAACCAATCTGCTGCCCCTGTATGGTCGTCACCTGAAGCTCGACAACGGCAGGTTCTATTTTAGCAATGGCGACCTCTAGCTGAGTCTGCGGTATGGTTGCGCGGGTCAACGATGTCGTGCTCGTTACCGCAGGTATCGCGGTTGCGCTCGCAACGTTGCGGCTCGAAAATTGCCAACCAGCAAACAGCCCTACCCCAAAGATGAGAGCGAGCACCAATACTAGCAGGATGATTGCTCTAGCCCGTGCAGGCTGCTTACGTGGAGGCAAGGACACTTTCAAAGGATCGCCAGGCGGAGCAAATGAGCCTTGCTCCATAGGCACAGGCGTCACAGGAGGCGTGTCTGGCACCTCCGCTGATGGCACTGGAGTATGCGACTGGAAAAATGAATATGGTTCCTCCAATGAGTACGGTTGATAAAATGGATCTTCTTCTTGTTGCATAGTAATGAACCTTTGCTTGCTACATACGTCTGGTTCCACTAATGTGGTTCTGAATTCATAGTACGTTGGTAGGATACGTCCAGACGTTCTCGCATCATTTCGAAGGTGTCGGTATCGATTGCTCCCTCAGCATAGCGTTGTCGCAGGATCTCCATTGGTGAGAGATGAGCTTGTGGGACAAAAAACATGCGCTCGATTCTGGGCATGAGGTATGGGACAAGCCAATGCAGTAGCGCCCAGACGAGGGCAATGCATAATGCGAGCCAGAACAGCGCCCCAAACACAGATAGCACTGTCCCCGGCCACCAGCCCAACCAACCACTCCATATATGCACATGAGGGGGGCCAAATCTTTCGATCATCGATATTTCTCCTTAAATAAATCAGTTTTTTTCTTATATGTGAAGCATACGGTATGTCTATTGATCCTTAATTGGAAAAAAATGAGAAATTTTCAATCTTACCAGAGGGGGAGCAGCAAGAGGCAAAGGTGGGGCAAGCTAGGTGTTTGATAACTCAACCCGTTCGCCACTATTCATTGGTGGGTTCAGCGATCCCGGAATTATCCAGAACCGCTGAGGTTTTTGCTAATCAGGTTAGCATGGGAGCACATTCTGATCTTGTGTGACGCAACCAAAAAAACCAACGTTACCCTGGTTTATAACGCCAGAAGCTTGTGCAGGAACATCGGGTGCCCAGACCATATTCGTGAAGGCAGCGGTTGACGTGAAAGTATTAAGACTACAATTGTTGGGCTGACACAGTGATTCGAATGGGCCATCAGTTCCAGCTGCCCGTTGCACATTGGCTTCCATTGGTACTGATCCAATAGAACTCACGACTTGAGCCCAGTTCGTTTGACAGACCGTTGAGAAACGTAGATTAATCGTTCCGACCCGCTGTGAGCCATTAAAAATGCCTTTGCTCAGCACGGTTTTGACGCTCGCAGCACATCCCGTCTGGATAGGATCTAAACCCGTACACCCGTTGCCAGAGCAGGTCACCGTTGGCACAAGACGAGCTTGATGAGCCTGCATATGGACCTGCTGGCTGCTTGCCGCAAACGCTGTCCCCGGTGCTGAGACGGCCATTAGCAGAAGCAGAGTGATTAATGGGGGAAAAATGAGTTTTTTCAATTTTTTTAGTCCTTTCTTGCAAGAAAGATAGTAAACTATTTTGAAGCGATCTTTCTACCATCTTCATCAAAAGATGGATCTGGCTGAGCTGTCAAACACAGGGCCTGTTCGCCACTATTCATTGATGGGTTCAGCGATCCTGGAATTATCCAGAACCGCCGAGTTTTTTGCTAATCAGGTTAGCATGGGAGCGCATTCTGATCTTGCGTGACGCAAGCCACATCCCCAAAATTACCGGCAATTACGCCCGTAGCTGACGTCGGTACGTCAGGAGCCCAGACCATATTAGTAAATGCAGAGCTGTCAGTAATAAAAGTTCCGCAGGTATTAGGCTCGCATTCCTCAATACGTGAACCATCAACCCCAGATGCTCGTATCACAAAGGTTTCAAATTGAACTGGGCCAATGGAACTCACAATTTGAGCCCAGTTCGTTTGACAGACCGATGAGAAGCGCAGATTAATCGTTCCAATCCTCTGTGAGCCATTAAAAATGCCTTTGCTCAGTACAGTACTGGCACTGGCAGAACAGCCTGTCTGGACAGGATCTAAACCCGTACACCCATTGCCTGAGCAAGTTACCATTGGCAGAAGCGCCGCCGCATGCGCCTGATGAGCCTGCATGTGGACCTGCTGATTGCTTGCCGCAAACGCTGTCCCTGGCGCTGAGACAGCCATCAGCAGAAGCAGTATGATTAATGGGAGAAAAATAACTTTTTTCAATCGCTCATTCCTTTCAATAGAAGCTCATTGGACAATTTTTTCTTTCACAAGCTTTAGTTCTCGCTGGTCCAGAGCACATAAAAATCATACTCGATTGGCAAGTAAAAGAGAACATCATCGATCACGAGCAATGCATCAGTTATTCATCAACGATTCATCATTCAGGACTATTAGACCTGCCTCAACTGCACTCAGAACACATCACAAGCCAAGCTTGCACTTCCTGGATCATGTGCTGATTGTTGAGTTTAGTAAAGAGCGTCAGGCTTTCTTGAGCAAAGCTGAGCGCCTCTTCGTGAGACCCTTCCTGCTCGGCCACCTGTGCGAAGCCAAACAAAGCAATTCCTTGCAATAGTGGAGCCTGCATTGCCTGGGCCTGTCGTTGCATCTCCGCGAAGTGCTCTTTCGCCTGAGCAATCTGTGCCTGTTTGAGGGTGAGCAGCCCGATTTCTCCCAGAGTTTCACAGATCAGCCAACGATGGCCGATACTTTGCGCGATGGCTAAGCTCTCTTGCAAGTACTCCGAGGCCAGCGTATCCTGATTACACACGCGCATCAGCATCCCCAGGTTTTGCAGCGCAGAACTGATCCGCACCTGATGGTCGATCTCCCGCGCCAGCTTCAAGCTCTCCTGCGAGAAGCTGATTGCTTCATCCAGTTGCTGCTGATACCAGGCCAGCATCCCCCAGTTCATCAGCAGCGCGCTTTGCCTCTGCACGTCGCCTAACTCGCGTGCATAACGCAAGCCTTCCTCATAGCAGGCAGCGGCTCGCACATAATCACCACGCTGCACCAGATGAGAGCCTACATCCTGGAGAAGAGCGCCTGCGGTTTTCCAGTCCTGGGCCTGACGCGCAACAATCAAGCCTTGCTGATAAAAGGAAAGGGCCTCCTCGTTCTTGCCCAGGCCATCAGCAAATTCGCCTAAATACTGAAATACTTGACTAAGAGGCGTATGATCCTCGACCGCCTCCAGCGTGCGTAAGCCCTCCAGGAGATAACTTTCTACCCGGTCACCCATTTCGGTATCCATCAGCGTTCCGCCCACGCGTACCAGGAGCTCGGCAAGCAGCTCCTGGTGCTCCAGATCGCGAGCGAGCGCCAACCCTTCGAAATACGCCTGCTGAGCCTGCGCCACCTCTCCACGTAGCTCCGCCATTTTCCCTTGAAAGAGCCAGAGCCGCGCCAGCCCTTCTCGGTCAGAGAGCGAACGTGCCGCCTCTTGTCCCCACTGCACGAGGGTTTGAGCCAAAAGATACAGCCGCCGCTGCTCAAGAAAGGATTGCAGGGCAAGAACGCCACGGAGGAAAAGCGCAAAGTGGTGCCTGACGTGGGCCTGTTCCAGGGCAGTCGTAATCAAAAGAAGATCCTGATCAAGGGTGTGCATTTCCTGCGCATGCCTCTCTACAAATGGGATAACAAACGCGATCAAGCGTTCCTCTACGGCGGGATCAGGTTCCTGGAGCCAGGCGTAATCGAGAATCGTCTGATGGATCTGATAGCGGTCTTCCTGGCAGCGCTCCACCAGGCCGCTATCCACCAGAGCATCAAACGTGGTGTCAGAGATAGCACAGATCGCCAGGGCGGCTTCTTCCGAGAAGCTCTGGGGCGTGGGAGCAAACACCGCAAATGATTGTAATGCTCTTTGGGCAAGCGGAGACAATTGTTGGACGCTGAGATCAATCGTTGTGCGCAAGGAGAGCTCGGTTCCCACCGGGAAACCGGGCCTGGAGTCCTCTATAGAGAGTGGTTCTACCACCTGAAAACGGGCCTGGATATCGTGGCCCAGCTGCTGCAGGGTGCGCAAGAGACGACGAGGAGATCCGTGAAGCGAGTTGACATGCACTAAGCGCCCCAGCAGGGTCAGAGCCAGGGGCAAGCCCCCGCTGGACTGGACCAGTGCCTGCACTTCCTGAGGATACTGCTGAGATGCCTGGGGAGCAAGACGTTCAAGCAGATGGATACTCGCAGCTTCCGAAAGCGGCGGCAACGAGGTGACATGATCAGGGGCACACGTATACGCCAGTAGAGGAGAGCGCGTGGTCAGCACATGGACACAGTTGCTTCCCCCAACTTGAAACGCTCTGGCATCGGACACATTCCAGACATCATCGATAATCAGTAACATTTGGCGTTCGCGCAAGTACTGGTGCAGCCAGTGAGCCATCGCATCGAGGGTGGTGAGTGCCTGTGCCTCGGTCGAGGTGATCTCCAACGCGGTTGTCCAGGCGCTCATCGCCTCCGCCACCTGTGGCTTCGGGCCCAGACCGACCCACAAAACACCGTTGTAAAAGTGTTCCTGAATTTCCTGATGATAAGCTAGCGCGATGGCCAGAGCTGTCTTGCCCACGCCGGGAAGTCCAGTGATCGCCCGGACCCTTCCTGGCTCAGCACAGATCTCCCTTACCAGTTGGTGCAACACATCTTCTCGACCAGTTAACAACGGGTTGGAGTTATAGGGAACATTCCAATATGGAACGTGCTGAGCAGA
>DASTZT010000155.1:0-10951 GCA_035764225.1 Ktedonobacteraceae bacterium | reverse complement strand
GGTCGGTCTGTTGTAGCCGTCGGCATTTGAGGGGATTGCGAGCCAAAAAAGAACTTTTACAGAAAGGATGAGTGATAAGATGTTCAGGCGAGTTCTTGTACCATTAGATGGATCGGGGCGGGCCGAGCGAGCGATCCCCGTTGCCGCGCGCATCGCTCGCTCCAGTGGCGGCTCGGTGGTATTGTTACGCGTAGTGAGCACATCGATTGAATACTGGCCGTATATGGCACCACAGCCGACGCTGGCTCAAACGGTGATTGATGCCGACCTTGAGGATGCTGCAAAGTACCTTGCGAGCGTGACCGCGTTATCCGAATTGAACGGTCTCTCAACGGAAACGATGACGCTCTATGGCCCAACGGCTGCAACCATTCTTTCTGTGGCGTATTCGCATGATGTGGATGTGATTGTGATGTGCAGTCATGGCTATACTGGGGTGACGCGCTGGATCATGGGGAGTGTAGCGGAGAAGATCGCGCGTCATTCCGCAGTGCCTGTGCTCATCCTGCGCGAAGGTGGTCCTATTCCTGCAGGCCCGCACGTTGATGGTCGCCCATTTCGTGTTCTGGTGCCGTTGGATGGATCTATGCGTGCGAAAGCCGCTATTGAGCCAGCAGCGGCTCTGGTGAGCGAGCTGGCAGCTCCTGGCCAGGGAGCGCTCCACCTGATGCGGGTGGTAAAGCCCCATGCTGAAGAGGTTGGGTTGACGCAAGAGCAGCACGAGAGAGAGCCGGAACAGGGAGTGCAGAAGGCCAGGAAATATCTTAGCTCGATTGTGGAACATATTCACGAGGGGCTAACGGCTCGTTCCGTCAAGGAGCTTAACCTGGCAGTCACCTGGTCGGTCGCTGTTGATAGCGATGTCGCCTCAGCGATTATCCGCGTGGGTGAGAACGGTGAAGATGTGAAAGGGGTCGGTGTGTTTGGAGGTTGCGATGTGGTCGCGATAGCAACGCATGGCTATGGTGGCTTGCAACGTTGGGCGATGGGGAGCGTGACCGAGCGTGTGCTGAACGCTGCCAAACTTCCGATGCTGATCGTGCGCCCTTCCGATATGATGGACAAAACTCCCTTGCAAGAAGGGAAATCGGCTGTGGCGATGCCTGGATAGTAATCGTCGATAAGATGGGGTATCTGAATAGCAGCTACCCCATTTGCTTATTATACACGCTTTGCAGGTGCGATGAAAGCCATATTAACCCTGATAGCTACGCTAATATTTGACAACCCTAAAGCTGATATATATCATACATCGGGCAACCTCTTTCCCAGAGCTTTCATGTCTGCGAGGTGATTATGAAGCAAGAACGCTTGCAACCTGCTCAAGTTGTATCGAGTAACCGAAAGCCTATTATTTTAATAACCGGCATCCAGGCTGCGGGCAAATCGACAGTAGCGCAGTTGCTCGCGCAGCGATTTGAGCGAGGGGTGCATGTCGAAGGAGATGTGCTGCCACAGACTCGCGCTCTTGCTTTTCCTGGGCTTCTTCAAGACGCTCGCGCATCTGGGTAAAGGCGGCTGTATCGATCTCGCCCCTGGCATAGCGCCGATAGAGAATCTCCAGGGCGGTCGGTTCCTCAGGCGGCATAAGTGGTCGCCTCTTCTCCAGCTTTGCCCGGTTCAGCCAACCGACCATAGCCAGGAAGAAGCTGGGCCTTTCAGTTGTTCCTCTCTCTCTCATGTCGGGTAGCATCTGGCGAAAACTGAAAAGCCCTGTAGAGGGAAGCTGGATAGATTTACGGCGATCAACGATTCTGGTAGAGTATGGTTGTTATCACAAGAAGTCCGTCTAATTTTTTTGAAGACAGGAGCGGCGCATTCCCCTCGCCTTCCGGCAGGGGTTAGCCGCCCTCTTGACAAGTAGTACGCAAAGTGGCACAATGCATACCGTGAAAGAACCAAACAGAAACCCTGAAATACGGGTATACCCACAAACCAGAAGACGCCTGAAAATCATGGCAGCACAGCATGATATGACGATGCAGGATTTTGTTGAGTGGTTGGTTGCTGAACAGGAAAAACGCGAGAAAGGAGAAGAAAAACCTCATGGGCATAAAAGCGTCTAAGCATCGCCTGTATCCCACAAAAGCCACTGAGCAACGCCTTCTCTGGACACTTGATCGTTGTCGAGAGTTATACAATGCCGCCCTCACGGAGCGGCGTGATGCGTACAACTTCCATGTCAAGCAGCATCCAAATTATTACGATGAGGAGACACGTAAGCGACTCACCAAAGAACTGACGGTGAGCTACCACTCGCAACAGAATGACTTGCCTGAAATCAAGTATGACGTGAGGGAAGAGTATCAAGGGATCGCGGCCCACGTCTTACAGGATGCGTTGCGTCGCTTAGAGAAAGCATTTCAAGCGTTCTTTCGACGTGTGCAAGAGGGGCAGACACCAGGATACCCCCGTTACAAAAGCCGTGACCGCTACGATAGTTTCACGTACCCTGATGGAGCGGGATGGAAGTTCGATGGAAAGTATTTGCATCTCTCCAAGATCGGACGCGCCAAAGTCAAGATGCATCGTGAGATGGCAGGTAAGATCAAGACAGTGACGATCAAACGGGAGGTGAATCACTGGTATGTCACGTTTGCCTGTGAAGTGGGAGCCTCTGAGCAGTTGCCACTTTCCTCTGAGGATGTGGGTATTGACTTAGGGGTAACACATCTAGCAACCCTCTCTAATGGAGAGATGATCGAGCACCCGCGTTGTTTACGCAAAGCCGAGAAGATACTCAAACGAAGACAGCAAGCTTTGTCACGCAAGAAGCGAGGGAGCCACAGGCGTACACATGCCAAGAAGTTGATCGGCAAAGCGCATCGTAAGATTGCCAATCAGCGCAAGGACTTTCATCATAAAGCCTCTCGCATGATCGTGAACCGCTATCAAGTCATCGTGTTTGAGGATATCCAGATTGTCAATCTCGTCAAGCGAGCAAAACCGAAGCAGGACGAGAACGGGCGATATCTGCCTAATGGCGCAAGTGCAAAAAGTGGACTCACGAAGTCGATACAAGACGCAGGTTGGGGAGCTTTTGTGAGCATGTGTTCGAGCAAAGCAGAGTACGCTGGCAGAACACTCATCAAAGTCTCACCACATTTTACGTCCCAAATTTGCTCTCAGTGTGGAGTGGTACGCAAGAAAACGCTCTCGGAGCGATGGCACTCGTGCGACTGTGGAGCAGAACTAGATCGAGATGTAAACGCAGCAGTAAACATTCTCGCAAGAGGATACCAAGAACTAGCGGGTGGGACGCACCCCACGCGGGCAACTGCGTAGAAGCCCCCATGCTCTGCGTGGGGGTACGTCACTGGGAAAATGAATGTCTAGACTAAATCACGGCATAAGGATGCTGTCCCTTACCGCTATGCTGGCGCTGACGCTGTTGCTAGCAACAGCCTGTAGTGCATTACCAAATACGACTGACATTAATCCTGGACCGCCGACGCCTTCGCCTGATACGACGATCCCTACACCCGCTAACCAGGGGAGCATTGCGCAAATTACGCCAGCGCGAGCGGGAAGTAGTATGGCTTACGATCAGAAAAGGGGAGAAGTGATCCTTTTTGGGGGCGATACTACGATGGATACCTGGGCCTGGAATGGGCAGACATGGGATCAGCTCTTTCCGGCCTCGTTTCCTCCAGCTCGCTCTGGCGCAAGTATGGCTTATGATGCCGCAAACGACCAGATTGTGCTTTTTGGTGGCATCAGTACTGGCGGTTATTTGCTCGATGATACCTGGATTTGGGATGGCACAAACTGGCTGCCCGCCAATCCTACGATAGCCCCCTCTGCGCGTATGCAAGCCAGTATGACCTATGATATCACCCATCAGCGTGTTGTGCTGTTCGGTGGTATGGCCGTAAGCGCGGGTCAGACGCCTGCTGTCGTTGCTGATACCTGGACATGGGATGGCACAAACTGGACACAAATGCATCCGACCGTCTCTCCGTCCGCACGTAGTCAGGCTAGTATGACGTATGACGAGGCTCGCAAGCAGGTTGTGCTCTTTGGCGGCTTCTCAGGTAATAGTGTGATGAGTGATACCTGGACGTGGGATAAGACGAACTGGACGCAGCAACATCCGCGCACCAATCCCGTTGCTCGTGCTGGTGCCAGCCTCGTTTATGATAGCTTTGCTCAGCAATTGGTGCTGTTTGCTGGCGTTGCCGATCCGAAGGTGGGAGATCTCCACGATATGTGGCAATGGGATGGAAACGACTGGAAGCAGCGAGCGGCGCAGAATGTGCCCAGCGGTTTCTCTACCGTTGCAACGTATGACGCGATCCAGCAGAAAATAGTGGTCTACGTGCTTAGCGGAGCCAACAAAGTAGCAGGCAGTAGCGAAACATGGCTCTGGGATGGCAACGCCTGGATGGAATTTCAATAAAGCACGCTGCTGGCGATTGTTGTCCGGGGTGGAACCCGGACTCTATCGCTGGATCGGATTGAGGTAGTGATCCATGCTTAACCACAAACTTTTGCTGTGTCGGTAAAAGATGAGCGGCAAGAGAAATGGCAGTGGTAAGCCGATAAGCAGAGCCGTGATAATCGGAATGCTCATGTTTGCCGCCAGCGGGATCGCTACCGCCGCTATGATAAGCTCGCTAATGACGAGGTTGATAGCCATTGCGCTGCTAAAGTACCCCTCTTCTCGCTCGAATGTGAAACCACAAACGGGACATTGCTGGTTCATTTTGAACCAGCTCCGAAACAACTTGCCCTGTCCACAGACCGGGCAGCGTAACAACAATCCTCGCATCAAAAGAACGGACATTTTGTTCATAATGTAGAGTTTTCTATCTATCTTCAATCAATACTGTGCAGCTATTATCGAGCATATATATGCCTGATTATTATTATATCACGTTTTTCCGCTTTTGGGGACGGGCGCTATAGCTTCCTTGATAACATCCCTCCCATAATTGTAGTCGGGCTGTTCGTGAGGCTATAATATAGCAACAAAAAGTATCATTGACGAAGCTGGACATCCGGCTAATAATCATAGAGCACCTTTTTGCTGGATATTTGAAAGGTAGAAGGTTTATGGCGACACCATTTGGCGATGAATATCCGCTCTGGCAACCCTCAGAGGAAATCAAGCGCGAAGCAAATGTGACCCATTATATGCAGTGGCTCGAACAGGAAAAAAGCTTCCATTTCCAGACACGAGAAGAACTATGGGAGTGGTCGGTCAACAGGCTCGAAGACTTCTGGGCCTCGATCTGGCAATATTTTCAGATCCAGACCTCACAGCCATATACTGCTGTGCTGGCAGGCGAGAGCATGCCGGGGGTGTCCTGGTTCCCTGGCGCGATGCTGAATTACGCGGAACATGTCTTCAGAAACGCCTCAACCGATCAGCCCGCGCTGCTCTTCCGCTCCGAGCGACTGAGCACTCCCACGATGAATCGGGGAGCTACAGGCGCGTCAGCAGCGTTGTCGCCCGGAATTTCAAGGCTCCGCTCCGAGCGCCATTCCCTGGTTGAAGTTTCATGGAGCGAGCTGCGTCAGAGGGTGGGCGCGGTTGCTCATGCGCTGCGGGCTATGGGGGTGCAGCGTGGGGATCGTGTGGTGGCCTACATGCCAAATATCCCTGAAACCGTGATTGCTTTTCTGGCCTGTGCCAGCATGGGGGCGATCTGGTCAAGCTGTTCGCCCGATTTTGGCACCAGCAGCGTGATTGATCGCTTCAAGCAAATTGAACCCAAAGTGCTTTTTGCCGTGGATGGCTATCAATATGGCGGTAAAGTCTTTGATCGGCGTCCTGTGATAGCCGATCTGCAAAAATCGCTTCCCACGCTGCAAAAAACTGTACTGATCCCCTACCGCACTGGCGCTGATGAGCCGGGCGAGCTTGCCAACGTTGTGGCGTGGCACGATATGCTCTCTCACCAGAGTGAGATCATTTTTGAACAGGTGCCTTTCGACCATCCCCTCTGGGTGCTCTATTCTTCTGGTACAACGGGGCTGCCCAAAGCCATTGTGCAGGGGCATGGGGGAATTTTGCTGGAACATCTGAAAAATTTGACTCTGGATATGAACCTCAAAAAGGGCGACAGGTTCTTCTGGTTCACGACGACCGGCTGGATGATGTGGAATTTTCTCATTGCTGGCCTGCTCATCAAAACAATTGTGCTGCTTTACGATGGCAGCCCGGCCTATCCTGATATCAACGTGCTCTGGCAATTTGCGCAGGATACGCGCATGAGCTTTTTCGGCACCAGCGCGGGCTATATTGCCAGTTGTATGAAGGCGGAGATCGAGCCAGGCAAAACCTACAACCTGAAGAGCTTACGTGGTCTTGGCTCGACTGGCTCACCATTGCCGCCGGAAGGCTTCCGCTGGGTCTACGAACATGTCAAAAAGGATCTCTGGCTGGTTTCTATTAGCGGTGGCACAGATGTCTGTTCCGCTTTCGTTGGCGGATCAGTCTTGCTGCCCGTTTACGCGGGCGAGTTGCAGTGCCGTACGCTGGGCGCGAAGGTGGAAGCGTTTGATGATAACGGGAAGCCGCTGATTGACGAGGTTGGGGAGCTGGTGATTACAAAGCCGATGCCTTCCATGCCCCTCTTCTTCTGGAACGACGAGGGCAACAAACGCTATAGCGAGAGCTACTTCAGTATGTTTCCTGGTATCTGGCGACATGGCGATTGGATCAGGATTACGCCCAGAGGGAGCGCGGTAATCTACGGGCGCTCTGACTCTACGATTAACCGTAAGGGCATCAGGATGGGCAGTAGCGAGATTTACCGCGTGGTCGAGGGGATACCGGAGGTGCTGGATAGCTTGATCGTGGGGGTCGAGCTGCCACATGGGCAATATTATATGCCGCTCTTCGTCGTGCTGCGTCCGAACGTGGAACTGAGCGACGCGCTCAAAAAGAGGATTCGTGAGGGATTGCGTACCAGCATCTCGCCGCACCACGTCCCTGATGAGATTATCGCCATTCCCGAAGTGCCGCGTACCCTGAGCGGTAAGAAGCTCGAAGTGCCGGTGAAAAAGTTGCTCATGGGCATTCCGATAGAGAAGGCGATCAGCACTGATGCCATGAGCAATCCTTACTCCATCGAGTACTTCTCGGAGACGGCCCGCAAAGTTGCCGCCCTCAGAGATGCATAAGGAGAGCCTCTTGGATGGAAGAGGTTACCTCTTTCGTAGTGACTCGCTTTAGCGCGTCCAATTTATTGAGCGTCCTGCCCCTGCTTGTCCGCAACTATGCGATAAATCGGATGCGCTAAAGCTGGTCGGTACGACGGCTCTGGCTTGCTCCCATAGACCGGGCTTTTATTGGAGAAGCCGGGGAGCTTACACGGGCACCAGTGTGCGACGGTAGCGGTGCTGTCGCCAGAGCCACCATGCCACGCCCAGCAGTGGTGTGACCGCGATCAGCCAGCCGAGCCAGACAGGAATAGCGCCAGGGGCGGCGACCGTGACCGAAAAGTGAGCAGTGCCGGAGCCTTGTGGCCCGCTAAGGGCAATGCCAATCTGCCATGCTCCCTGCACAGGCATGCTAATAGCTCCTCGCAAGGTCGTAGAGTTGGCGGCGATAGGCGATAACGGCGCTCGTAACTCTACCGCATTGGTACCTAGCCCAGGATCGGCAATAATGCGGCCTTGCAGGTGGAGCGTATGGTCGTGCGGGACGACCGTCATTGCTAAAGGCGTATCAGTGAAGGGCTGGCTCTGGTAGAGGTTGACATCAATCACGTAGGGGCCTGCCGCGAGCGTCTCTGTTTGTGCTGGTCCATCCTGTGCTCTGGCCACTTTTGCAAAGAGCGTTGTTAGAGCAAACAACGTGAATAAGAGTGCGAAAGCGGTAAAAACAGGTATGACAGCCCTGCGAGCTTTATCCATAACGATCTCTCTATTTCTAGATAGTCACTAGCGTATATTCCAGTGCCAGATATCTCCAAAATCGACCCCCATGATGCCGCCTAACGCGCCAGCAAGTAATGCAGCGGGGATCGCAATCAAGAGAGCCAGCAGGATGGCCGTAGCTGAAATGGCAACGCCAGGCTCTGGAAGAAAAACGAAGGCGAACGGCGAATAATATTGGAGGATATAGGGCGCAATCAGCATGGCCGGTATCATCGCCAGCGAGCCGAGCAAGGCGGAGCGTCGAAGCGAGCCATGCTGCTTGTCCCCCGACTTTGCTTTCTTATAGGCTACGCCATCCAGAATGAGCGCCGAGACCAGGAAGAGCAAGGGCAATAACGCGTAGGACAGGCTAAAGTACGGAATGTGTCCGGGAACGCGATACAGCAGATCTTGTTGGACCACGGCTGTACGAATAGCCCAGGGGATAAAAAGCTCAGTGATGAGCGTATGCGCCAGCAGGAAGAGCACCAGCAGCGTTGAGACCCCCCATTTCCCCGTCAGGCGGATTGCGCCGATAAAACAGAATGCACCAGCGACTGCTAGTGGCAGCGGATAGGTTGAGATGTGCAAAGGGCCGATGCTAAAGAGCGGGAACTGGAGGAAGCCAGTCAACGTGAAGTTCATCAGCGAAGCGATGGTCATCAATGCTCCCAGTTCAAGCCAGCTAAAGCCTAAGATGCGATGCTTAACCTGTCCTGTTTTGCGCTCAATAGCCGCTTCAGAGGCGAAGATATAGATGATACCAAGTATCCCGATGACTCCACCAGTGACGCCCATCATATGGAACGGTGCCCATAGGGCGATATCAATACCATAAAGTTCATGCCAGTAGTTATCAAGCGGAGCTGAGACGAGTGCCAGCAGCGCCCCAAAGCCAGTGATGATATAGCCCAGCGGCGCGTGGAAGATGCCAAAGACGCGAAACGTTGAAGTATCATCAACGCCAGGAGTCTTGCGCCGGTAGCGTAGTGTGTCGAGCAAGACAACCATCAGGGCAACCAGTCCTGCTCCAGAGACGCAGGAATAGATCAGCGTATGGGGCGGAGTCCAGAATTGATCGCGCCCAACGTAAGCGTGCCATTCCCGGTCCCATACGGCCCCCAGCTCGCCCTGCAAGAGGAAAAATAGGATCAGCCAGGCGCTAATACGGCGGAGTCGTCGCTCGGCCTGGTCATATAGTCCGTGTATTGCTGTTATCTGAGAGCTGGCAGCGGATAGTTTAACCGAAGGCGCTTCAGATTGCGTCATGGTAATGTGCTCCTCTTGAACATATTTAGCAATTACTCAGCTTTATTCGTCTTTTTTTATCTTAGCACAAGAAGGTTACGAATCTCTATAGATCCATATGGAGTTGTGTCCTTGCGTAGAGACTCGCCTCGTGGTTTGCCCTATAGAGGGGTATTTTATGCAAATTATGTAGAAATATGGATGGAGTGTGTGATTCTCATGATTATGAACGTATTAAATTTTAGAAACAAATATTTATGTTCCTTGACGATCACTTTGGGTTTCTCTACAATAGACGTGATATTTCATTGTAATAACGTGCTGATCTGTATGCCTGCAGGGAGGTCATTGTGTCAGATCGCATCGGCCAGAAGCTTGGGAATTATCGCCTGATACGTTTGCTTGGACAGGGAGGCTTTGCCGAAGTTTATCTTGGCGAGCATATTTATCTCGAAACGTCAGCAGCCATCAAAGTCCTCCATGCGCAGATAGCCGACGAAGATGTAGAGCATTTCCGCACCGAGGCTCGTACCATTGCTCGCCTGGTCCATCCGCACATTGTGCGCGTGCTCGAATTTGGGGTGGAGGGATTGACCCCATTTCTCGTGGTCGATTATGCCCCTAATGGTTCCCTACGCACCCACTACTCTCGTGGTAGTACGTTGCCTCTTGCCACGATTGTGAGTTACGTTGAGCAACTCGCCGATGCGTTGCAATATGCTCACGATCAGAGGGTGATTCACCGTGATGTGAAGCCGGAGAATATGCTGATTGGCCGTCACAACGAAATCTTGCTCAGCGATTTTGGGATTGCGCTGGTTGCCCAGAGTTCGCGCTACCAGAGTACGCAGGGGATGCAAGAGCTGGCCGGTACCATTGCCTATATGGCTCCAGAGCAGATCCAGTCTCAAGCCAGCGTCTATAGTGACCAGTATGCGCTTGCTGTGGTGGCCTATGAATGGCTGTGTGGGACGCGTCCCTTTCAAGGAACCTTTGCTGAGGTCGCGGTCAAACATACGCTGGTGCTACCACCGCCCTTGCGCGAGAAATTACCAATGCTCCCTCCACCCATCGAGGCTGTAATTATGAAGGCGCTGAGCAAAGATCCGATGCAACGTTTTCCCAGCGTGCGGGCCTTTGCGACCGCCCTGAAGCAAGTCTGCGAGGGGGTATCGTTTATAGCGCCGATCTCTTCTTCGCTCTCTCAAGGAGCAGACGAGTCGTCTTTGTCATCTGAGACCATCCTTTCCGAGAGCCAGTTTATTGCGTTAGCACCTTCGCCTTTGGCATCTAGTGAAGTTGCACCTAAATCAATAGAGACGCCTATGCTGGAGGGTGAGCAGGCTATGGCAACTCCTGTATTGAATGTTGCTCCAGCCTCAAAGGGTGCTTTGCCTGCCGTCCTGAAGACGCCTCAACCATTTGGGATCTTGCGGAGGAAATTATCCCGACGCGCTCTTCTCCTCGGATTAGCCGGTATTACGATTGCCAGTGGTGGCGCTATTTTATTGACGCATTTGCGAGCAGTACAGGACTTTATTGCCCCTACTCCAACGACTGGCGTGGGCGCATCCCTTTATATCTATCGCGGACATTCTGCGATAGTCTGGTCGGTGGCGTGGTCGCCCAATGGCAAATATATTGCATCGGCGGGCGGAGATAAGACGGTGCAGGTCTGGGAAGCTGCTACCGGCAATCACCTCTATACCTACACAGGCCATAGTGATAGTGTCTATGGTGTGGCCTGGTCGCCTGATAGCAAGCGTGTTGCTTCAAGCAGTTATGACAAAACGGTGCAGGTCTGGAATGCTACTGATGGCTATTTCCCCGCGAT
>DASTZT010000154.1:0-14669 GCA_035764225.1 Ktedonobacteraceae bacterium | reverse complement strand
AACACCATAAAATAGCCGAGAGTGCAAGAATCAACCATAAAATGGCCGAAAGTACAAATTTCGTCGAAGGATTTTATCCGCTTCTCAAGGGCCTTCAGCGTTTGGCTGCTGATCAATTGCTCTGACCTCTTCACTGATTTGAGCGTGAAAATCGGTTGGACGAATCCAGCGAAATGGCAATTGATGGCCGAGGTGGCCATTTTATGCCGTGAGTCACACACACACAAAAAAAAAAGAGAGTCGAGCAGGGGGGTAAAGGGCATGGATAGGATCATTGTGACTCAGCCGAGTCACAGCGAGATTGCAAGCTCGACTCTCTACTTTCAGTGTACAATAGGCAACAACAAGCAAGCGCCGTAATATGGCCGTAATCTAAAAGAGGACGCTCAACATTCTCTGTTTGAGCGTCCTCTTTGCTGGCACAAGCCTAGAATGTCCTGCGCGGTCGCTGTCTGGGAGTGAGCAGATACGCGAGAAGCATGCCGCCAATCAATCCCCCAATGTGGGCCCAGATAGCAATATCTGAGCCTGGAGCGAAGCCAAAGGCCAGGTTGAGCAGGAGCCAGAAGAGCCAGTTGCTCACCGCCCCAGAACCGTAGCCTCCTAATGCCCGTCGGTTCATCAGATAGAAGATGCCCAAAGCTCCAAAGACGCCGAAAATTGCTCCAGAAGCGCCTAACGCAGCCTGATCTGGCGATAAGAACAGGAAGGTGATACCTCCGATGATACCAGAAACCAGGTAGATAGTGAGATAACGCCACTTACCGTAGAAGATCTCGACGGCCCGCCCGATGAAGAACAGCGAGAGCATGTTTAGCCCGATGTGGAGAATATTCTCGTGCAGAAACATCGCTGTGAAGATCCGCCAGAATTCTCCCTGAAGCACCAGATCGTTGGCCTGTACACCATAGATTTGAATGGTGGGAAAAAGTATACTCAGAAGGAACATCACGACGTTGACAGCTATCAGCGTGTAGGTCACAAGGAATGGATACTGGTTTAAGGCAAAGCGGGTACGGATGATCTGGCGCTGCATCTGGTTGGGCGGCGACCAGCTCGGCGTCGGCTCGCGGACAACTCGTGGCTGACCGTTTTGTTGAGGCTGCTCTGACACCTTTGGAGCAGTATTGCTGTTATAATCTGCTCCGTAGACTTGCTGGACAGGAGGGAAACACCCCTCGAAGCGACCTCCGTAGGAGAGGCGAGCAGCTCTAGCTATCGCTAGATTGGCGTCGTAATCCTGGCCGAGAACGCGCAGCAAATGAGCTCGTAATGCATGAGCGTAGGCAATGCCGGGCTCTTCCCTGATAACCGCATCGACTCCTTGCAAAGCTCGCTCATAGCGGCGGTCCAGCAGGTCAAGCAGAGACTGGGCAGTCATACTTTCGAGGCCGCCTGCTGGTTGCAATTCTTGCACCCGCCGACACGCCATTTGTACGACTCCGTAGTTCCCAAGAGCAAGGTTGGCTTCAGCCAGTCCCAGATGAACCATTGGATTCTCCGGTTCCATTTGTGCTCCGTGGGCATAGGCAATCGCGGCCTCGCGTCCCTGTCCCTTTGCCAGCGCCTGTTTGCCTTGTTCCAGATAGGTCTGGATGTCTGTTTGTGCTTCCACTGGTGATCCTCCACTATCCATAGGGGCACCCGCACGGGATGCCCCTACGATGATGATCTTCCACTATCCGTCAGGATACCTACAAGGGATGCTCCTACGATGATGATCCTCCACTATCCGTAAGGGTACCCCTGACGGTTATGATCTTCCGGTAAAAAATAATGCCATGATAGCAAGTATAAGTGTACCTAAAACTGTCAAGATCGCTAAGGGCCAGCGCCGCGAGAGACCATGTGTATCTACGAGTTCCTGTGTAGATGATGGTTTGTAGAGCGGGGTAAACAACCAGCCAAGTATACATCCACTAATCAGACCGCCAACATGAGCATAGTTATCAACGTTTGGCACAAAAAGCCCTATACTGAGATTGATGCCTACTACAATAACGATCCAGAGCATGGCTGGGATACCCCCTCTGCGGAAGGCGCGGCGATGGGTAAAAACAAAAATACTATATGCCCCTACTAAACCAAAAATTGCTCCAGAAGCACCTACGCTTACTTCCTGTGGCGCGAAGTAGAAGCTGGCGATAATGCTCACGACTCCTGTCAGCAGATAGATCAGCAAAAGGCGCGTGTGTCCAAAGATGCGCTCTATAAAAATACCCAGGATCAGAAAATTGAACATATTCAGCCCGACATGCAGCAGGTTAACGTGCAGAAAGATGGGCGTAATAAAGCGCCAGTATTGCCCCTGAAGTATTAACGCATTATCTTTTGCCCCATAGAGAAGCAGAACGTTGGTCAAGGCATCGTTATCCTGGTCCTGGACGTTGACAGCGTTATTGCCGATATTGGTGAGCACTTCAGATAACGTGTGTGCTCCCGCGGCATGCGCACTTTGATACGCTGTAAAGCACCAGAAGATAATGGTGCCGATAGTGATAATCCAGGTCACCCAGGAGATGCGAGCCAGGCCGCGCAGCGTTCTGTACCTGCTGAGCGCGGCCTGGTAGCTCATTTGCATCAACTGTCGGCCCCCTGGAACTGCCGGAGCATTTTCTGTTTGATAAATATTTTCCACTACTCCCTCAATGGACAAAAAAATTCTGACTCTTCAAGAGCATCAGTCTTTATTTTATACGTTTGAACGCCCCAAATGTAGCAAGCCAGACCGGAAAGCGCACATCATCGTTGCAGTTCTCGCAAACGGCTCTATGGGTCTGGGAATAGTAATATCAGCATACAGGATAGTGATGGCAATGGTGTCTGATCCGGCAATGATCAGAACAATGAGAAAGGCACAGAAGGCCGTAGCAAGCGGCCTCCTTCCTGATTGGTCGAAACGATTGGCTACTCGCGATAATAGCGACGATGTTCTTCGTGGTATCCGCGATAGTAGCGGCGGCGATGACGCCAGCTGGGAAAAGTTAGAAGATGCCAGATGATAACAACCACAAAAGCTCCGAGCAGAGCCTTAATCAGTGGTATTGGCTGACCGGCTATCGTGAAGTCTCCAGGGATGGTCACCTGGACGACGTTAGTGAGCAGCCAGATGCCGAGAAGCGCAGCCCCGATAGCGCCAACGATACCGAATGGGAGTCGCCATCCAACAATAGTTTCCGCGATCAGGCCGATCACAGCCGCGATTGCCAGATAGATCACCATGCTCAGGGTAATCACAATGTGAACGCCAAAAATGTTGCCCGTCAAGAGGACTGAATCAGTCAGTGTAAGCATCGCATCCTCCTTGATAAAAATGACACCCACTACTAATTAAGAACGCGTCACTGTGGCGAATTTAACGGCCTTCATGGAAGCGAGCTGTTTTGCTATGAGTGGCTGGCAGCACAAAAAGGGGGCTTGCCGGAACTGGCAGCCCCTAAAACATGTCTCATGTCGATACTAGGCGCGACGACGGCGACCCCATGAACGATACGTGATAAGATGCCACAAAGCGACTAAAAGGATGGCCCCAAGCAGAGCTTTGAACAGGGGAATGCCAGAGACGAAAACGTCGCCGGGAATAGAGATGGAAAAAACATCGGTCAGCAGCCAGATCCCCAGCAGGGCGGCGAGAATAGCGCCGATGAAGCCAAAGGGAAGCCGCCAGCCAACAATGAATTCTGCCACGATGCCGACGATAGCCGCAATGAGCCAGTAGATGAGCTGACTCATCGTAATGACAAAATGAAATCCAAAGATATTTCCAGTCATTACAACGCTATCGGCTAAAAATGTATGTAAAGCCAACATGATAGCCTCCTTGCTTTTTTTAACTGATCAAGCTTAGCAAATGAATTCTCTATAGTGATACGAGCGGATCTGCTTTGAAGATCCGTGATAGGGAGCTAATCATAGTTCAAGCATAAAAGTCTCAGCGTTCTTTCACGACATGTTCAGGTTTCTAATCTTGCGAGGTCAAGTATTAAGGTGTAGCCGCTTAAGGGCTTCCCTTCGTATTAAGCGTAGGGGGTTAACCAGAGGCTGGTTTTAGACTTATCCTTCTATCCAGCCGACCTGAGCTGTGTAGGGACCTCCCACGATGAATCGGGGAGCTACCGCGCGTCCAGCAGCGTTCGTCGGCTGCAAAGAATGCCCCTACAAGTGTTCGCGCAGATGCGCTATAATGAAACAAAATTACTTTAGCATTGTACTGGGAGGCACATTATGCAAGGTGCTGCAAAGAATGCGCTCATAGCGGGGGGGATTCTCCTGATCTTGCTTATTATAGGAATTATTCTGGCTGGCGTTTTTGGTGTGTTGTTGGAGGTACTCTACATTTTCCTGATGCTGCTCGCCGCGCTCATGGTGGTCGCGACCTTCTTACAAATATACTCGATTGTCTTGCTGATGCGTACTGTGATCACGGTGCGCAGCGAAATGGCACCCTTGCTGACTTCGGTCCAGGAGACCATTGGGATTGTGAAGGATACCGCGAAAACGGCGGGGAATGCTGTGACGACGATTGGTGCGACAACACGATTAACTTCTGAAGCTGCTCTGGGTCCGAGCGTGCGCGCTGTGGCGGCTCTCGTAGCTGGACAGCAGATGCTGCGGGTATTCCTGGGCAAAGGCCATGTGAGGAGCCGGGCCGAAGAGCGCCGCAGACAGCAAATGGAAGCGCAGGCTGCGGTAGGAGGTGAGTAATGGCCCTACTTGTGCTAGCCGTCAATCCTATTCTGGCCGCATGGGGTCAGATTGCTGCTATTGTGATTTGTATCTTCATTTTCGTTTTTGTCCTGATCTCCCTGGTGTTCAATATCGTGATGACGTTTGGTCTATCCTGGGTGCGCCAGAAGGCTGAGCTGGTGAAGATGCTGCGCCCGACTGTGGCTAGCCTGAACAAAGTCACGGAGTCAGTTGCTCAAGGCGTGCCGCCTTCTGAGAACGAAAACGCGCTTGTGCGAACGGTGGCCAGCCTGCCCGCTCGCATGCAAACGGTTGATAAACAGGTGGAGCAGACCTCTGATCGCGTTGCTAAGACCGTGATCGAGTTCCGGGCGCGTACGGTTCAAGCCCAGACGATGCTCAAGGTTTTCTTCTTGCCCAGTCTGGCACGCAAACCCCTGGCAGAGGGAAAAGAAGATGGGCTGCAGTTTGAAAGCCCTGGCTACCAGATGTTGATGGAGGAGAAGGCTCCCGCAGTGCCGCTGGAAGCAACCTCCAATGGATACTCGCAGGAAGCGCAGGTCGTCGCTGCCAGCCAGCTTAAAGATGCCCCTTCTCGCTGAGTATATACAGGAGTTCGGGCGTTTTCAGCGAAACGCCCGCCTGTACCTGATTAGTAATGCGCTGAACGGCATCAGCATTGGTATGGTGCTGGTGCTGTATAACCTTTATCTGGTTTCGCTAGGGTATCAGACCGATTTTATTGGCCTGGTGCTATTTGTTGGAACCATTGGTGCTGGCATTGCCATTTTCCCCGCTGGTATCTGCGTTGATCGCTTCAGTGGCAAGTCTATTCTCATCTGGTCAAGCTTGCTGATTGGTCTGGCTGCCGTAGGGCAATTTCTTTTGCGTCAACCTCTGCCTCTATTGGCGAGTGCGCTGGTTGCGGGCATTGGAGGCGCGTTTATCCTGGTCGTCAATGCCCCCTTTTTGACGACGCATAGCACTCCCAGAGAACGCTCTTTGCTCTTTAGCCTCAATATTGTGCTGGTGCTGATTACGACCGTCCTGGGCGAAGTGGTTGGCGGTGCATTGCCCCTGTGGTTTCGCTCTATGCCCTGGTTCATGACCTCTGTGCCAACCTGGCTGCTGGCGAGTCAGGCCGTGCCGCGTTCGTACCAGCTGGCGCTATTATTTGCCGGGGTCATCGCCATACCAAGTATGATCCCTATTTTTTTGATGGAGAATGATCGACCCGATAAACATAGCAATCCCGCTGTGGTTGTAGAAGATCGGGAAGGTCGCCCCGGCTTGCTCCAGCAGGCGCGGGCAACGCTTTCGCGCCTACGGTTGCAGGGAGATTGGCCAGCCATGCTGGGAAGCTCATTGTTTGCCCTGGTGATGTTGCAAGTGCTGACCGGCATGGGGGCTGGTCTGTTTATCCCCTATTTCAATATTTACTTTGTACAGCACCTGGGGGCGTCCTCAGCCCTGTTTGGCGTAATTGATGGAGGAGCGAACGCGCTCAATGCCGTTTTGACGCTGGTGGCTCCCTGGCTGGCGCTGCGAATTGGCAAGGTCAGTACGATTACCTTCACCAGATTGCTAAGTATCCCCCTGATGCTGGTGGTTGGCTTGACAAATATCCTGCCAGTGGCCGCTTTCCTCTATCCCTTGCGGCAGGGAACAATGGATATGTCTGCGGGGATCTTGCAGGTCTTTTCGATGGAGGTTGTGCCCCGACAGCATCGTGGTCTGGCGAATAGTAGTTATCAGGCCGCGTTTCAGATCGCCTGGGCGCTCACAGCTCCTATTGGAGGACTTATCATCGCCCATTTAGGCTTTACTCCCGTATTTATTGCGGCGGCGGTCCTGTATCTGCTGGCAATCGCTCTCCTGTGGGGCCGTTTCGGGCGTCACGGGAGCATGTACGAAGTTGGAGATGAGGGCGAGCCAGAGAAGGAGAAAGAGGTTAGCCCTGCTTGAGGTGGTGAGGACAAAAAACTGGACCCCCGCAGGGGTCCGTTTTTTTTACGAGCTAGCTTGTTGGTCGTTTAACGGTAAGGCGAATGAAGAATATCGTCAGTTCGTATAAGAACGACATTGCCGCGCCCAGGATAATCGGGCTATAGATATCCGCACCCGGCGTCAGGAAGGTCGAGGCAATCCACATACCAATATGCGCCGTTGCCCGCTTCTGCCTGAGCGTATCTGCAGATACCAGGCCGATTTGGGCCATGAACGTCAATACCAGCGGCAGTTCAAAGATCAGGCCAAAGGCCAGCACAAAGAATGCCACAAAAGTAAAGTAGCTGTTGGCCGTCACCAGTTCCGTAAAGCTGCTGGAGGCAAATGAGACCAGAAATTCTACTGGGAAGCGCAAAACAATGTAGCCCAGCGTAATGCCTACCACAAAAAGCACAATGCCAATGCCTATGAACGGTAACGCCTTCTTTTTCTCATACGAGTACAACCCTGGAGCAATAAATGCCCATGTCTGGTAGAGGATCACTGGTAGAGACAGCACTATTCCCGCAGCAACAGAAATCAGCAGGAAGACGGTGAAGCCCTCCATCAGCCCTGTCACTACAAGTTGTCCTCCCTTCCCATTACCAAGCGCATTGGCTTCTCGTGGTAATGGAGCCGCTAGAAAGTGCATAATAGTATCTCGGAAGATAAATGCGACGACGCTAAAAACCACAATGGCAATCAGCGATTTAAAGATGCGCCAGCGCAGCTCCTCCAGATGATCCAACAAGGCCATCGTAGCCCCTTCTTCTTCCGATCCTGTCGAATTGGTGAAGGCGGAGCTTAAAGCATTAAGTGCTGCCAAGGGATCGTGCTGATCTATATTACCGGTAGTCATGTTTCCCCCTTAAGCAGGTCTGGGCAGCATTATAGTTCTGTTTTAATTGGCGCACTGGTGAATTCCGACCCTTGCGCTTCCGTGCTATTGTTTACTTCGGGTTGAGCGGCATCAACAACATTGGAGTGAGCCTTCAGGCGCTCAAGCTCGCGTTGTGCTGACTCAAGCTCAAGCCTGGTCATCTCCGGCGTTTTCTCTTCTTTACCGGCGGTCAACTCGTTCATGCCCTTACGAAACTCTTTAATGCTCTTGCCAATGGCCGAACCCATTTCTGGTAGCTTCTTTGGTCCAAAGATCAGGAGGGCGATAACCAGAATAACAACGAGGTCGAGTCCATGAAATCCGGGTACCATGTCAAATATCCTTTCTTGTTGTGCATCGAATTGTGTCAGCGTATGCTACTACGGATGCCCGTTGATAGCATCCCCATGTACAAAATATTAAGAAACTGCAGGTTGGCTTGCATCCTGGCCCACCAGGGCTGTCTCAAGGGCGCGTAACCCTTCCAGACCGATGCTGAGCACTCCTAATCCCGCTGAACCCAGGGCAACCAGTCTAACGGCCTTGCGGCGGCTCACAGGTTGACAGCGCCAGTTTTTCGCGATCCGCTCTTGTTGGCGTAGTTCCCGCGCCTCAAGACGCACAGAAGCAATTAGTTTTTGCTCCATCGCGGGAGGCGTTGGGCCTGCATTGCTGTAGTGGCGCAACAGCAATGTCTCGATAGAGTCGTTATGCATAGCTTCTCCTGGTCACTGGAGGATGCGCAGAAAGCGTCAAACGCTGGTGACGATTGTTCAGCGATTGGTCTTCGGCAGCGTCCTTACTACGTAAAGCTGGCTCTGAGCTTTTGGACGGAGTAGCGGACGTTGCAAGATCGTAGATCTCCTCGCCGCTCTCATACGCATAGAGTTGCTGAAATTGCTTGCGTGCTCGCGTCAGGCGTTGGCGAACCGCCGCCTCTTGCAGATCGAGCATATTGGCAATCTCCGCCGTTGAGAGGCCGCCGACAACGGAAAGGAGCAGGCAGAGGCGCAACGGCTCCGCGAGTTTTGCCATAACGGCTCGTACTGCCTCTTGTTCGGGAACCAGTTCAGCTGGATCATCAGCTCCATTCGCTCCGTAACCAACGGGCTGAACGGGAGCGGCCTGCTGGCTCAGCGTCTCAGCGTCTATCTCCCGCGTCTCTTTCGACTTGTCCCCTTGCATATGTGAGAAGGGGATAAAGCGGAAGAGGTTACGTCTGCGGCGTTGCATGCGTACAGTATTCAAGGCAATGCGTAAAAGCCACGCTTTCGCGTGGAACTGTGCGCCACTGCTGGCGCGGGCAGCGTCAATGGCTTTCAGGGCCTGGTGAAAGGTATCCTGCGTCAGATCCTGGCTTTCCTCCCAATCGCCTGTCAGGCCATAGATGGTATGGAACACCAGTTTGCCATATTCATAAATCAGCGCCTCTATTGCCTGGTCTGCGGGCATGCTATTCACGTACAAAGCTCTTTTCGCCTTTATAGGGCATAGGTAATATGCTGCTATGTATACAGAGATGCACGACTAAGGGAAAATGTGACAACGAAAACTCGAAAAAAACAGAAGTTGGAAAAGTGGGTAAAGGGGCCGACCACCAGGTGGTGGAAAACCCCTATCATCGCTTGATTATATTTAGCGCAAGTGCTCCTCTATGTAATCCTCAGCCTCTTGCACGGTCGTGATCTTCTCGGCGTCCTCATCTGAGATTTGGAGTTTAAACTCTTCCTCAAGAGACATAATGAGTTCGACCAGGTCAAGAGAATCGGCGTTAAGATCTTCGACGAAGGATGCGCTAGGAACAACCTCGCTTTCATCGACGCCTAACTGGTCAACGATAATTTTCTTTAATCGATCATGAATAGTGGCCATTATTTCACCTCGCTTTCCGCTTTAGGAGTGGGCTGTTGTTGTGCCCGATTAAATATTGTGCCCAGAACGCCATTAATGAAACGGCTTGAAGTATCGCCGCCGAAGATTTTAGCCAGTTCCACCGCTTCATTAATAGCAGCCTTTGCTGGTACCGTATTATTAAACAGAATTTCGTAGATTGCAAGCCTCAGAATATTTTTATCGATGCGGGCCATTTGTTGTAAAGGCCATTCACGGGCGGCGCTTTGAATGTGAGCATCGATCTCCGCAAGATGGTCACAGACGCCATGAACAAGCTCACCTGCGTATTCTACAACCTTCGGGTGCAGATTGCGCTCCTCAGCATGACGCTGCAAGACCTCCGTTGGGGCGTGATGAGCGGTATCATATTCGTAGAGTGTTTGCAATGCGATCATTCGCGCTTGTCTGCGTATCCCTGGCATGGTATCCTCAAAAAATTCTGGTTATGTTACATCCTGAATGTAGACATTCACCTCTTTGACCTGCATTCCAACCATCTCTGCGATTGCAGATGCCACTTCTTCCTGGACGGCGGTGCCTACTTCGACAATATTCACACCTGCCTCTACTACGAGATACAGGTCGGCGGAGACGATGTTCTCTCTGATGCTCAAAGCAACGCCTCCTTTGGGAACATCACGGCCTAGCAGACGAGACCATTGATCGTTCGTATGAGCCATACGGACAACACCTGGGATCTGCGATGCTGTATTTGTGACGATAGTTGAAAGCACCTGTCGGGCTACACGTACAACACCTCTCGGCTGTGATTCCACTGCCATACCTCTCCTCTTTCTCTTATAATAAACCAGCGTCAAGGGCAGATACCTGAGCTGGTCCGTAGTAGAGACTTTGCAAGCTACGTTACTGCAAAGATAGGCGCTTTTCCAGTCTATGTCAAGCCTATCATCCAATCGGTTTTTTTGTCAGTACTAACTGATTATCACGTCTGAACCTTGCAATAGGTGCCACAATAGTGTCTGCGTAGAGCACCGCTCTTTGGGATCAGGGAAAGCCGTTGGCTAATCGGTTTTCCCTGCTAGTTCTTCCTCTATTATATGTCAGAGACCAGGCCCATATCCCGTACCTGGGCCGCCGCCTTTTCCACTTCCGCCACGCTACCGATATTGATCATAGTAACGCCTTTGGCGATGCGCTTAATCATCCCTGTCAGCGCCTGGCCTGGCCCAATTTCGATAAACGTTGTCACCCCCGCGCCCACCAGGTATTCGATGGTACGTACCCATTGTACAGAAGATGCTACCTGTTGGGCAAGTTCTTCGCGTAGTACACGTACCTCTGTCAGGGGGGTTGCCGCGATATTGCTGATAATGGGAATGGCGGGGGCGTGGAAGTCCGCGTTCTCGAGAGAGTGTGCCAGTTTGTCGGCGGCTGGCTGCATCACGGGCGAGTGAAATGCGCCACTGACGGAAAGTGGCATCACTCGTTTAGCGCCGCGAGCTTTTGCAAGCTCTGTTGCCAGCGCCAACGCCCGTTGTTCGCCAGAGATCACAATTTGCCCTGGCGCATTATAGTTTGCAACGACTACCTGGCCCTGTCCTGGATGCGTCAGGTCGTCGGAAGGAAGTTCCGCCACTGCCTTGCGCGTGGCCTCTGCGCAAATCTCCTGTGCGGTTTCCGCATCCATGCCCAGGAGCGCGGCCATGCCGCCTGGACAGATCGTTTCCTCTTCGTGCATCAGCCTCCCACGCTCGCGTACTAGCAGCGCAGCTCCTTTGAGATCCAGCGCCCCAGCAGCTACCAGCGTTGTGCATTCGCCTACGCTGTGTCCGGCGGTGTAAGCTGGAGTGAGCGGCGAGTCCCAGGAAGATTTTTGGGGAGAAAGCGCTTCTTGAAATGCTGCAAGGAAGGCAAGGCTGACGGTTGTGATTGCCGGTTGGGCATTGATGGTCGCCCGTAATGTATCTTCCGGTCCGTGAAAACAGAGCGTGCTGAGAGAGAAGCCGAGCGTCTCGTCCACTGTTTCAAAGACGCGCCTGGCCTCAGCGGATGCGGCATAAATGTCCGCTCCCATCCCTATAGCCTGGCTGCCCTGCCCCGGAAAAATAAAGGCGACTTGTGTCGTCATCATATTCATGGCTTTACTAATGATCTAAAGCGCGGGCAGTGTGCGGTATACTTCAAGCGTGTATCGAGAGCATAGAGCTAAGCATGCATGAATGACTGCACTGGCCGCCCGCTACATTACTTCTTTGCTCTAGGCAAGAAGACTTGACGACCACGATATGTCCCACAATTGGGGCAGGCATGGTGCGATAAGCGCGGCTTTTTGCACTGAGGACAGGCAACGAGCTGCGGTTGTTTCAGATGATGGTGTGCTCTCCGCTCCCCTTGACGGGCGCGAGAGATTCGCTGTTTTGGTAGCGCTCCCATGAGATTTGTCTCCTCTTCCACCAGTAATGGAGCCTGAGAAATCAATCAGGCATGCTTACTTGTGATGTGTCTTTGCTATGATTGCGATTGATTTTGCAACAACGTTTTCAGAACGCTCAAGCGCGTGTCAACTTCCGGTTCACATGTGCAGGCACCAAAATTGAGATCCTGACCGCACTGCGAGCAAAGCCCGGCGCAATCTTCTTTGCACAGCGTGACCATCGGTATATCGAGCAATACCTGTTGCCGTATTGGCTCCGTAAGATCAACAAGGTGATGGCTGTCGATAGGGAACGCGTCGTCCCCATCAACAGGGGCCAGTGGCATACCTGTGACGACATCCACTGTCGGATAGAAACGCTCTTCAAACGTGACATGCATCGGTTGCTCGAACTCCTTCAAGCAGCGTGTACAGGTCAGTTCAAGGGTGAGATCTACCCAGCCATCGGCCAACAAACCCTGGTTAATGCGCCTGAGACGCACATGGCCTGTCAGGGGGCCAACGATCTTGAAATCTTTGTCGAGCTGGATCTGCTCTTCGTCGATCTCCGACTCCAATGTCGTTCCCACTGGCGACTTCATGAGCTGTGCGACGTTAAAGATCATGGACATTTTCCTTTCCACAGAGTTTAAAACAATTGTTACAAATAGGCTATGGTGCAAGGATAATAGTCCTATCTTCTCTGCTGGCGCTTGCTCATTATAGACAAGCAGTTACAGGGTGTCAAGCCCTGCAATTTTCCGATTGTAGGGGCAGTGCCTTGCGCCTGCCCTCTCGCCGAGGTCAACAGGCAGGCGCAAGGCACTGCCCCTTACGAATACATCGGTCCCCCGGTGGTATCTGTGGCAAGCGATGCCCGACGTGGCGCGGGAGGAGGCTGGAAGTCGTCGGCCATCTGGTTTTCGTCTGGCTGCTCATCATCGACCGCATCCATCTCGTCTTGTTGAGGTTCCAGGCTTTCAAGCCCACGCTCGATGCTGAGAATCGTACGTCCCACGTCCGTCTCGATACTCATCAGGTGTTCGCGGAGGGCACGCAACGTCTCGATCACGTAGCCATCGGCCTCGACGCGTAGCCGCTCGCTGTGCTCCTCTGCCCGACGCAGCATTTCTTGTGATTGCCTGTTTGCCTGCTCGACCAGCTCTTGCGACCGCTCTTCGGCGGCGTGCAACAGCCCTTCGCGATTCATGACGCGCTCAGTCTCTTCGCGGGCGCGGGTCAGAATATTGGCGGCATCAGCCTGAGCCTGGGCAATGATGCGCTCTTTATCCTGAATGAGGCGGCGCGCCTGCTTGATTTCATCGGGGATCGAGGTGCGCATCTGGTCAACAATGCCGAGGATGTCGCCCTCTTTGATAATAATCTGGTTTACCAGGGGCATTCTCCGGCTACTGGCAATGAGGTTTTCCAGGCGGTCTACAAGATATAGGATATCCATCGGATGCCTCCCCTCCTTCTCATGCCTATGCGCTCCCTGGACACACATCCTGGTATCGCCCTAACGAGCAAGGGCAAGCCCGGCGGAGTTGATGAAAGATGTTACATCCCGAATTTCTCGTGTAAGGCGCGTACAACTGGGGCGGGAAGCATCTCGGTGACATTGCCGCCCAGACGAGCCACTTGTTTGAGTAACGATGAACTGACGTAGAGTTGCTCCAGGTTAGTAAATAAGCAGACCGTTTCTATTTCTGGTGCTAACGTATGATTCATCAATCCTTGCTGGAATTCAGATTCAAAGTCAGCAGTTGAGCGCAATCCTTTGATAATGGCCTGTCCGCCCACTGAACGCACATAGTCTACTGTCAGCTCGGTAAACTTGTCAATGCGTACATTGCTCATGTTTTCGTGCTCGATTACCTCTTGCCAGAGGGCCACGCGTTCATCAACTGAGAAGAGCAGGTTTTTCTCAGGGAAAGCGTAAACAGCAACGATGAGGGTATCAAAAATTTTTGCCGCGCGTCGGGCGATATTCAGATGCCCATTCGTTAAAGGATCGAAGCTCCCCGCATAGACGGCGATGCGGCTATGCTCGTTCTCGTTGCTCACGCTTTATCCCTTTCGGTGAAAAAATGTTCCACAATCATAGAGAGTTGTCCCCATTAAACCATATTCACTCATTTTCAGCAATAGCCAATCAGTCGTACAGCAGAGCTTTTCTTCTTCGTAAAACGACAGAAACCTTTTACCCTCCTACTGACAGCCTTCTTCGACCCGAAGCCACTGGAGAGCGGCCTGTAAGACAGGATCATCATCCTCACCAAGACAGGTCCAATCGACCTTGACATACTGATCGGGAGGGATCGGGCCATCAAAGATGTTCCCTGCTCGATCTGCAACCCAATAAGAGGTCAGGAATATTTTTGCGCCATCAGGCAACTCCTTCGAAGCATTGCCAGTTGGTAATCCATAGGTAGGCTCTCCAAAGCTGCGAGTTCTGGGACGCCCGCGAAATGCCAGAACGACAAACTCCCCAGAGCTGACAGTGCTCTGGCTGCTGGTAAGCACCGCGACAGGCGGTAATGGGTGTTGAAGCTGATAAGGGTTTGCTACTTTCTCTGCAAGCTCTTCCCATCGCTCTTCTGTATAGACTTTGCCATCCCGATAGAAAATTGGGACTTTCTCCCAGGGAGAAACCATTGCAAGACATTCCCCCTCCCCCAAAAGAGATCCAAGCCCGGCAAGCATGGGCCACATGTTTCCTCCGCTGTTACGGCGCAGGTCGAGCACCCAGCCAGAGACCCCCATCTGATCAATCTCCCGAAGCAGTTTCTGTATCTCTGCCATATAGAGCTGTTTGTGTTCCACATTGCCAGGCAGGTCTGGCAAATC
>DASTZT010000153.1:0-3657 GCA_035764225.1 Ktedonobacteraceae bacterium | reverse complement strand
GACCTTTGTCGCATCACCGTAGAGCTGTTGCGCAAGCAGGAGCTGCGTCAGAATACCTATGTACGCCCTCTGACCTACAAATCTTCCTGCACGATTCGCTTAACGCTGCAAGAGTTGGAGGATGCGGTCGCAATCTACGCTTTCCCGATGGGCAACTACGTCGATATCAGTGCCGGGCTGCGGGTCTGCACCTCGTCGTGGCGACGCGCCAATAGTAATGCCATGCCTGTGCGGGCCAAAGTAACGGGGGCGTATGTCAATAGTTCGCTGGCGGTAGATGATGCGAAAACGGCAGGATTCGATGAAGCTATTATGCTGACGGACGAGGGAACGGTTTCAGAAGGCAGCTCATGTAACCTGTTCATCTTGCGCAATGGGAAGTTCTCGACACCGGCGGTATCAGAGGATATACTGGAAGGCATTACTCGCAATGCTTTGATCGAGATGATTGGGAAGGAATTTGGTATGGAAGTGGAGGAGCGCCGCATTGATCGAACTGAACTCTATGCTGCCAACGAAATCTTTTTCTGTGGCACGGGAGTCCAGGTTTCTCCCGTCACCAGCGTGGATCATCGGCTTGTAGGCTCCGGTCAGCCTGGCCCGTTTACCATGAAGCTACAATCTCTTTATCTCTCTGCCTGTCGTGGCGAGAATGAGCGGTATCGCCATTGGGTAACGCCCGTGTACTAATTGGGCCAACTCTGATTGAGCAAGCTGCGAAAGCCGATCTAAAGAAGAGAAGGATAGGCAATGGAAATATCTCGCATCGGCTTTTGTGACTTTTCTCCCTGGCTGGTCGCCTCTGACGTTACAGCATGTTACAATAGATGACACGAATGAAAGGATGAGATATGCACTCTTCATCAGAAAGGCAGGTAGCTGGCGATGGCACTGGCATTACCTGCATCTGTTACGGTCTTAGCTCCGGCTACGTCGGCTAACTTAGGTCCGGGTTTTGATAGCCTGGGATTAGCATTACAACTCTATAACCGTTTTGAGGTAGAAGAGGGGGGGGATGATCCCCTCCATCCAGCTATTGAGGTGCGGGGAGTATTGGGGGCAAGTTTATCAACGGGATCAGATAATCTTTTTTTTCAAGCATTTGCTCTGCTCTTTGATCGTTTGCGCATGCCGCTCCCGGCTGTGCGCATTCGGATGGCAATCAATATTCCACCCGGCTGTGGCCTGGGCAGTAGCGCGACAGCCGTTGTGGGAGGATTGGTCGCGGCAAACGCCTGGATTCGTATGCAGAGCCTGGGGCCAGGGTTGCCCAGAGAGGAGCTGCTCGGTCCTGCGGTCGCAGCCGAAGCTGGCAATCACCCGGATAATGTGGCTCCGGCGCTGCTGGGTGGGCTGGTCGCCACAACGCATCTCGCGGGCAAAATTCATGCCATTAAAACCCCCTTTCCCGATGCGCTCAAGGCCGTTATTTTCACGCCATCCTTTCCAATGGATACCGTGGCGGGGCGCAAGTTATTGCCTGCCAGCTATTCCAAAGCAGATGTCACATTTAACACTGGTCGCGTGGCTTTATTGTTGACCGCGCTTCAGACAGGCCGTTATGAGTTGATCGGCGAGGCCATGCAGGATCGTCTCCATCAGCCGTATCGCCAGGCGCTTTTCCCAGCCATGCCCGATATTATCAAAGCCGCCGTTGCTGCTGGCGCGCATGGAGCCTGCCTTTCTGGCGGTGGCTCATCGCTGATCGCGCTGGCTAGCTCCGATTTTTCGGCGGTGCTCAATGCCATGCAAGAAACCGCTCTGGCTGCTGGCGTCCAGGGGACCGGCATGGTGTTACGAGCAGATCAAAATGGAGCGCGGGTACTCAATACGCCGCGCAGTCGCAGACGAAAGGAAGTGAACGCTCGTTATGGCGATCAATTCTACTGGTCTCCAGCCAGGCCGGGAGGCAAACGAGGGGAATCATAGTTCAAAGGAACACCTTGCAGCTGAAGTACTTGACGCTCTATCGCTGGTCTCGCTCCGTTGTGTCGAGTGCTCGCAGCTCTATCCTGCTATCGAGGCCGGTCGTTCCCCTCGCTATCGCTGTGATTGCGGCAGCGTGCTTGATGTCGAAATCGAATTTCAGCTTCCCAGGCAACATGAACGGCAGCAGAGCGATGCCTTCTTTCGCCTTGCCACTGAGCAAGAGCATATGCCTTCAGCGGGGGCGGGATGGCGTCAGCTCTTTGATGAGCGGGCGTCTGCCCCTCCCATCTGGTCCATCAGCACTGATAAACTCTTGCTCGACTATAGCGGTGTCTGGCGCTATCGTGATCTGATTTTGCCCGCGCCTGAGCGTTACGTCGTGAGCAGGCCAGAAGGCAACACGGGGCTTTATCCTGTCGGCGTCGAAAATTGTGGCCCTGGTCGTAGCGGACACCGCCAGATCGGTCTTTACGCCGGATTGGAGCGTTTCTTCCTCAAGCACGAGGGGGAAAATCCGAGTGGGAGCTTCAAGGATCGCGGCATGACGGTTGGTGTCACTGTGGCGAACATGCTTGGAGCAAAAGCCGTTGCCTGTGCCTCTACCGGCAATACCTCTGCCTCGCTAGCTTCATACGCCGCTCAAGCCGGAATGCAGAGCATCGTTTTTCTGCCCGCGGGCAATGTTGCGGGAGGCAAGTTAGCGCAATCGCTGGCTTACGGCGCGAGAACGATCCAGATTGCCGGTGATTTCGATGCCGCCATGCGCTTGGTCGAACAGGTCTGCGACGAGCAAGGTATTTATCTGCTCAATTCCCTCAACCCCTTCCGTGTAGAGGGCCAGAAAGCTATCGGCTTTGAACTCTTGCAGCAGCTTGATTGGCAGGCACCCGACTGGCTGGTGTTGCCTGCTGGCAATCTCGGCAATATCTCCGCGATTGGCAAAGCGTTCCGTGAGGCGTATCAGCTCTCTCTAATCAGTCACATCCCGCGTATCGCCGCTATCCAGGCCAGCGGAGCCAATCCCTTCTATCGCAGTTTTATGCAGGGCTTCTCCTCGTACGAGCCTGTTGAAGCTGATACAGTTGCGACCGCGATTAAAATCGGCAATCCTGTCAGCTATGCTCGTGCCCGTCGCGTCATCAACGCCTGTGATGGTATTGTAGAGGAGGTCAGCGACGAAGAAATTCTTGCCGCCAAAGCCACGATTGACCGCGCAGGCATCGGCTGCGAACCAGCCTCGGCGGCAACGCTGGCAGGTGTGCGCAAACTCGTGGCGGCAGGCAGTATCAAGCGCGATGAACTCGTCGTGGGCATCCTCACTGGCAACCTGCTGAAGGATAGCAAGACTGGCATTCCCCAGGCAGCCTCTGGAGAAGTGATTGAGCCAACGCTCGACGCCGTCAGACGCGTCCTCCCCGGATAGCCCGCGTTCGATGGGCAAAGCAACGTTATTGCCATCAGAACTCAAGGGAGGAGAGGTTTAGACCTCTCCTCTCCCTAAAAAAAACAAGAGCACTAAAAACGTTTCTTGCACTCATGTGCTGTTCCTGACGGCCTTGTGACCTTGCCTAAGAGAGGAGAGGCGTTTACCCTTGGGAACAAGGAAGATAAAACCGCTATACAGAGGGAAGGTCTATGGAAGCAAAAAGAGCATTTCGCTGGGAATTCGTACTGGTCTTACTATTAACAGCACCTTCTTTGTATTTCCCATTTTGCTTCTTTTTCATG
>DASTZT010000152.1:0-7526 GCA_035764225.1 Ktedonobacteraceae bacterium | reverse complement strand
GGCATACACCTCGCGCAGCTCTCGTGGGCCTAATTGAACAGGTGCCCAGTTGCGTCCACCTTCCGAGAGGGCGTGGCCGAGAAAATGTTTTCCGGTCGCGGCAACACCGTGAGCAAGGTCATCGCTCTGTAGGCCCTGAACATAAGCTGTACCGATAGCGCCGATGAGCACGGGGTCCTCTCCATACGTTTCTTCGACTCTTCCCCAGCGGGGATCGCGAGCGACATCGAGAACGGGTGCCAGCGCGTGTCGAGCGCCAACTGCCAGCATTTGTGCGCGAATCACCCCTGCCACCTCTCGCACAAGTGCTGGATTCCAGGTGGCAGCCAGGCCAATACCCTGAGGGAAGACCGTCGCATCACGATGACAGAAACCGCCAGTAGACTCCTCATGCACGATAATCGGAATACCTAACCGCGTACGTTCGATAGCCACTTTTTGCAGCGCATTCATGTAGGCAGCGCTCTCATTGGGATGCAGTCCCGTAGAGGCTCCGATGCGCGTCACCTGTCCAATGCCGTGCGGCATCTTCCTGGCGACAAAATCGGCATCGAAGGTGCCAGTACTGATGAACTCCGTGCTCCAGAGACAGCCCAGCTGAGCTAGCTTCTCATCCAGCGTCATAAGTGACAATAAACTTTCAACACGCTCCTCAGTCGGGACGCCTGGCTCGCGATAAGATAGAGTTGGCAAGCGATTGCTCCTTACTGCATTTCCACTTGATATCTTCGGGTTTGATGCTATACCTTCCCTCAAGGGGGGCGCGGGAGCCAGTGGCTATCTCGACCCGCTTGAGGGTACTGAAAAGAGAGTACTGAAATTACTTGGAGAAGCCCGCGACCAGGCCACCGAGCAACTGGCGTCTCCCAAAGATATAGAGCAGAATAATCGGGGTCGCTGACAGGAAGACTGCCGCCAGAATGGCCGGGACGTTGGTCGTAAATTCCCCTCTGAAATTGGCGAGCGAGAGCGGAAGCACGGCAACGCTCTGACTCTGGGTGAGAACCAGCGGGAACAGATAGCTGTTCCAGACCTGGATCGTCTCGTAAATGATGACCGTGATGATGGCTGGTCTCGAAAGCGGCAGGACCAGATGATACAAAATGCGCCAATGCGTCGCCCCATCCAGCAGCATCGACTCGTGTAATTCATGAGGAATGTCCCTGATGTAGGTGACGAGCACAAGGATCGACAGCGGAATGCCGAAGGCGATAGAGGGCAGGATCAGCGCAAAGAGCGTATCGTAGAGATGCAAATCGGAAACAATGGCATAAATCGGGATGATCGTTGCCTGGAGTGGGATCGCGAGTCCAAGCAAGAAAAGGTTGAAGATGTTGCGGGTATAGCGGCTCTGTGCCCGCGAAATCGCGTAGGCCGCCAGCAGGGAGACGACCAGAATCACGAAGACGCTGACGACCGTGACGAAAACGGTGTTGGCAAAGTAGGTAAAGAACCCGTTCTCCAACACGGTAGTGTAGTTCTCCAGCGTTGGATGCGATGGAAACGACCAGGGAACGTCCGTGAACAGGTATTGTTGTGGCCGCAGACTTGTGAACAACATATAGAGGATCGGGTAAAAAGAAAACGCGAGCCAGAGCACGCCGAATGCTGCCGGGACAATCTCCCAGAGGCGATTTTGACTGAACTGCCGTTTTGGGCGTGGCGCAGCAAGCACCGTTTTGTGTGAGAGACCCGTGTCTATCGCGTTTTGTATCTGAGACTGGGTGGCCATACCTATAATCCCTCCAACTGACTCGACATCTTGCTAAAGCCACTAAAACGCAGCAGGATAAACGAGAGGGCGAGACCAAAGACGGCCAGCACAACCGCAACCATGCTCCCGTAGCCTACCTGCTCATTGAGAAAGGCGGTGATGTACATCTGGAGAGGGAGTACACGCGTCGCGTACCCTGGACCGCCCTGCGTCGTCACCCAGAAGAGGTCGAAGTAGGTAAGGGAGCCAGTAAAGATCAGGGTGGTCGAAGTGATGATCGTATATTTCAATTGCGGCAAGGTGATAGCGAAAAAGTTTTGGATGCGTCCACCCCCATCGATATTGGCGGCCTCGTAGAGTTCTTTGGGAATCTGCCTGGCACCGCCGAGGTAGAGGAGCGCGTGAAATGGAATGAACTGCCAGCTCACGATGACCATCACCACGTAAAAGGCCAGATGCGGATCTCCGAGCCAGACTCTTGCCAATCCTGAGAGTCCCATTGCGGCCAGTAACGGATTAACCACACCAAAATTCGGGTCCAGCATATTCTGCCATGTGAGGGCGATGGCGACAGCAGAAAAGAGCAGTGGGAGGAAATATAGGACACCGAAGACACTCCGATAGAATTGTTTCCCGGCCATAAAGACGCCGAGCAACATACTAATGGGTGTCTGTACGATCCAGCTGATCACCATGACCTGGATCGTCAGAAGGAGAGAAGTGAGGGTGACTTGATCGGAAAAGAGAGCAAACCAATTGCCTAAGCCAATCCATTGAGCGGGTGCCAGTCCATTCCAGCGTGTAAAGCTGTAGTAGAGGGCAATAAAGAGTGGAATAATGGCAAATGCAATGTAAAAGATGAGTGCTGGCGCGGTCCAGAGCACTGCGAACCAGTTGGACCGCCGTGCGGTCTTTGATACTTTCATTATTGCGCTCATAGCTCTCTCCTATTCTAACTGGCGATCTTAACTACTGCGCCCGCATGAGGGGTGTCTCCTCTTCAGCGTTGTTGAAGAGGAGACCGACATGTGTTCTGATTTGACGAGGCGAAGCTATCTCTTGATAGTTAGCTTTGTGAAGCGAACCAGCACGTAAGGGAATCTCACATGCTTCTTACGATTAAGCACTAATAGTTTTGTTCATATTGGTAGAGAACTCCTGAGGAGAAATCTGGTTCAAGAATATCTGGCTCAGGTTGGTCAGGCTGGCTTGCGCTTGTGTTGGCGACAGAACCTGGTCCCAGGACAACTGGAAATTCGGTGCATTCTTCGCCATGTTGTAGTTGTACATCAGCCAGTCACCATTCGGGGAGGCAGCGAGCTGTGACTCAAGACCCTGGACGGGTGGCACATCACCCACTTTGATGAAGTCATTGATCATCGTGTCAGTTAAAATGCCATTCTTGAGGTAATCGACCGCATTCCTGGTTGATTTTGAGGTGCTGGCGACCGAGTAAAAATTGCACGGGTTTCCGTAGACATCTTTCGGGTCTCCTTTGCCACCCTCTACCGCCGGGAAGGGGAACCAGCCAAGTTTGCCACTCGTAATAAAGTCAGGACTGTTGGTCTGGACCACTGAATAGTTCCAGTTTCCTTGCAGCATCATCCCGGCTTTCCCAGTGTAGACCAGAGCGGCATCCTGGTTGGAGTCAGCATTGGTCGAGGTGTAGGAAGTACCGAAAGCCCCCATCTTGACGAGATCCTGAATCATCGTGTTCGCCTTGATAAATGCAGGATCGGACCATGCATTCGACTGACCAGCAAAGACAGCATTAAAGACATCTGCGCCACCAATGCGATCAACAAGGAACTCGGCATACATCAGGTAGGGCCACTGGCTCCCACCAGCAAGCGCAATCGGGATGACGTTATTTTTCTTCAGCACATTGATGATATTGAGCAGCTCTGACCAGGTGGCCGGAGGGTTCAATTTGTACTTGGAGAAAACGTCCTTGTTATAAAAGAAGAGTTCCGTTTGCATCCCGGCATTGGGAATGCCGTAGAATTTGCCATTAAAAGCTGCGTTGGAAAGGACTGACGGGAAAAATTTGTTCTTCCAGGCAGGATCGGCGTTTAGATCGGGGGTAAGATCATACACATCACCTGCATCGACATAGGACTTCAGGATACCACCACCCCAACCAAAGAAAACATCGGGCGGATTTTTCGCACCCATTGCCACCTGGAGTTTTTGTTTGTACGGATCATTCTCAAAGAAGTCAAGATGGACCGTAGCCGCTTTCTTCAGGCTGTTGTAGGCGGCGGCGGCTGCCTGGACAACTTTCTGTTCGTTCCCTGTGCGGATGTCCCATACTTCAATGACTCCTGTGTTGCTCCCTGTGCCTGTTGGTTGACTGCTACCAACGCCGAAACAACCAGCCAGCGTAGTTGTCAGCGCTGCCCCTCCTGCGACCTCTAGAAAAGTACGGCGTGACATTTTTGCGTTCATCATGGTGTTGCCTTCCTTGCATCTCTGCCTGCCAGGCTTGTTTCAGCAGGCCGGTACTCCTAAAATAGTTTCCTACAATCAGATGAATGATATGCCGTAGCGTTTCTTTGGCGATGGTCTTCCTTTTTATGCTCCTTTCTCTTAAATCTATGTTCCTGAGTGATATATTATGCAGGAGTCACGAACACAGAGCGTTGTTGTTAGCTCAACGCGTGTGCTATCAAGCGGTTCTCCTGCGATCAGGCGAAGCAACATGGTCGTTCCTACTCGGCCCATCTCCATAAGAGGTTGGCGTACAGTAGTCAGTGCTGGCGAGAGAATAGAGGCAAGCGGTATATCGTCGAAGCCGATGATGCTCATATCCTGAGGGATGTGCAGCCCACGAGCACGAAAAGCGCTGTAAACTCCCATTGCTTGCACATCATTGCCGGTAAAGATCGCTGTTGGTGGTTCGGGCAACTCTACTAAGGCACAGGCCTGGTCGTATCCAGTCTCCTGTGCGAACTCTCCTGAACGTATGAGAGCTGGATCGAAGGGAATGCCCACGTTATCCAGAGCTGCACGATAGCCAGCAAGCCGATCCTGGCTGCAACGCAGCGATGGAGGGCCAGTAATGATGGCAATGCGCCGATGGCCCAGGGAAAGCAGATGCTCAGTCGCTGTTCGCCCACCGAACCAGTTTGTTGCCCCTACTGAAGGAATATCGGAACCCAGCTCCCCGCGTTGATCAACGACCACAAAGGGGATCTTATGTTTAGAGAGTGTATCAAAGTATTGCTGCTGACCATGCGATAGCACGAGGATAGCTCCATCAGTTGCTCCACCATTGAGAATCTTGATGAGCCAGCGTTGCTCAAGCTGCAACGTATCATGTGTTACCGAGAGCGCCAGCCGTAAATTTGTCCGCGACACTACCTCCTCGACGCCGCGCACAATCTCAATGGAGTAGAGATTGTCGAGGCCAGGTACCAGCATGTCAACAATGCCACTACTCTTCTTCCGTAAACCCTGTTTTACACGGTTACGGATAAAACCGCTTTCCTCGATTACTTGCTCTACGTGCTTCCGCGTCTCAGGAGCCACATCTGGATGATTGTTAAGCACACGCGAGACGGTAGGAATAGAGACGCCAGCAATAGATGCAATAGATGCAATCGTGCCACGTTTAGAGACCGATTGTTTCATGCAAGAGAAACCGCCTTTTTGCGTTAGAATTATAGTAAGTATTATCGATAATTTTCAATCTGTCAAGAGACGGAGATGATAAACCAGAAGTCCGTGCTCTCCCCTTGCTGCTCCCGGCTGATTGTGGCACAATACATCTGCGAGCATCGTGTATGACGCATCATATGAAACATCGTGTCCATGCACTGGAGCCTGACGTGCGAGGTGCTCACATGCTGCGAACTTCGCCACGTTCGCCATATACAACCAGACGAAAGGATTCAAAACATGCGGAAGATCGATGCATTCGCGCACATCCTGCCTCGTTCGTATCTTGAGCGACTGGAGCGGCAGCTCGAAAAAACTATGGCTCCGAGTCAACTCGACTACTACCGCGAGGGCGTCTTCTCCTTCGATCCTGTGCTGACCGACCTGGACGCGAGGTGGCGGAAGATCGAGCCTTACGGCGATTACGCACAGGTTTTGGTGCTTGCCGTGCCACCGCTTGAAGAGGTCGGGCCGCCGGAAGTCGCGGCGGAGTTTGCTCGCATCGCCAATGATGAGATGGCGAAACTGGTACAGCAGTTTCCAGACCGCTTCGCCGGATTCGCGGCTGCGTTGCCACTGAACGACGTTGACGAGGCCTTGCGCGAGCTTGACCGCGCCCTGACTCAGCTCGGCGCGCTGGGCGCACAGCTGTACACCAACGTCCTGGGCGTGGCGCTCGACGATCCACGCTTCGAGCCGCTGTTCACCAGGCTTGAAGATGCTGGCCGCGCCGCGTGGCTTCACCCGACGCGAAGCGCGGCGTGGGCCGACTATCCGACCGAGAGCAGGTCTGACTTTGGCCTGTGGTGGTCAATCGGCTGGCCCTACGAGACCGCCGCCGCTCTTTCACGCCTCGTCTATTCCGGGCACATGGAGCGTCACCCGCGCCAGCTCGTGATCGCGCATCACGGTGGCGGCATGGTGCCACACTTCTCCGCCCGACTCGCTATGGGCCCCGGCTATCGACAGGTCAAGGACACACTGCCGAGGCCGCCGCTCGAATACTTCCAGAGGTTCCACGTTGACACGGCGCTGTTCGGCGCGCCACACGCGGTCCGTTGCGTCCTTGAGTTTTTCGGCCCGCGACAAGTGCTATTCGGCACAGACATACCTCTTGGACCCTCGAACTCGGTCGAGGCGACGATAGCGGACATCGACTCGGCTGGCCTTTCCAGAGAGGACATGGCTGCGGTCTACTCTGGGAACGCCATGCGCCTGTTCGGGCTGTCGGCTGGCTAACGGCCACTTCTTTTGTCGTCCGGGTGGCCAGTGTTCCCAAACGCAACCCGGTCATACACGACGCGCGGGCCAACAGGCTCGCCCGCTACGCTTTCTACTCCGATCACATCTGCTGAGGAAAAAGAGCTTCGGAACATCTTGCTTTATCTGCCCCATTCTCTAGATGTACCTGCTTTCTATATAACTCTTAGCGGAAAAAAGAGATTTTTAGAGTAAAAAAACGTTTTGTATAAGTAAAAATATATCTTAATCTTCAGATTTTTTTATGTTTTATTCTTGACAAAACATATTTTTTATAACTACACTATTAGATAAGAAGAAATCAGGTATTTTCTTCTTACCACGGCCATTATCGGTGCCAATGGCCAAAAAAGGGAAATGCCACATCTGCCGCTTACGAAAGCCGGTCAGCGCCCTCGCGTGATTTCCCTTACCGTCGAACTCTTCCTATTGCTAGAAGGAGGTGATACCTTCGCTTGTCTTTGAGGGGATGCGCCACTAGCTCGTCGATTGCCCGTTCCCTCGTCAGGCTGCCCTCTTGCTCCTCTTGCGGAGAAGAGACGACCTACAGATCAGCAAAATGCCCCTGGATTTTCGTAAGTTGTTATGGATTACATGAAAGAGAAGGAATTTTCTATGAGTCCTCGATGCAGACCACAGCGTTCCTCACAACCGGGAAACGTTGTCTCGCCTGATCAGATCATCAAAGTGCCAGCTCCGATGCTAGACCGTCGCACGCTCCTCAAAGTCGGAGGGCTGAGCGCGACGACACTTGCCACCATTGGATCAATGGCCTGGCTCCCCCAACGTATTGCTCATGCCATGCCATTGGCCACCTTCCCCGATATCCAGTTTGACATCGTCAGTTTTATTGCTCCGGCTAAAACTATTGCCAACGTCCAGGTGCAGTTCG
>DASTZT010000151.1:0-3568 GCA_035764225.1 Ktedonobacteraceae bacterium | reverse complement strand
TCGCAGTCCCGTGCTCAGTGGCTGGGCCAGCACCACCGCCTCTTGCACCAGTGCATGCTGCTCTAAGACCGCCTCGACCTCTCCCACCTCGACGCGAAAGCCGCGGATCTTGACCTGGTGATCCGTTCGACCCAGATACTCTACGTTGCCATCTTCGCGGTAGCGGACCAGATCTCCTGTCCGATAGAGTCTGGCTCCTGCTCTCCCGCTCCACCCATCGGGAATGAAGCGTTCTGCCGTCAATTCTGGCCGATTGAGATACCCACGAGCCAGCCCATCCCCTCCGATATAGAGCTCTCCTCCCACCCCTATCGGCACTACCTGCTGATCGTGATCGAGCACATAAAGCCGGGTATTGGCTATCGGCCTGCCGATTGGCACTGGTCCTACTTTCTCCTTGTCCTGCGTTGCATTGTAGACACTACAACCCACCACTGTCTCCGTTGGTCCGTACTCATTAATAAGTTGCACGCCTTGCGCCCGTTCTCGCCAGAAATTTATCTTCTCCTGCCTCAGTGCTTCCCCTCCAATAACCATGACACGTAGATCCCATCGTTGTTGCCTTCCCTGCCATACTTCTTGCAAAAAATCCAGATGCGCTGGAGTTAGTTTGAGCAAACTATAGGCTTTTTCCTGCTCCTCTAATACTTGCAGCAAACTCTCGGCCCCAACGCGAGACTCTATTAGCGTCACGGACCTACCTACCAACAATGGTGCAAATAGGCTAGTCACTGTCAGGTCAAAGCTCAACGGAGAATGGAGCACCGAGCCTACGCCTTGCGCTATCTGATAAGCCTGGATGCACCACCACAAATAGTTCACAACTCCTCGATGAGGAACCATCACGCCTTTAGGCACTCCAGTTGACCCGGAAGTATACATCACATAGGCTAAATGTTCTGGCCTTACCTTGTTTGCAACTCTTTCGACTTGCTGTTTTGTTTCCGTCTCTTTCCAATCTCTACTATCCAGGCAGATCTTCTCGTAACCTTCTTGCCTGGGCAAACGTTCCCGATATTTTTCCTGCGTAAGAACCAGCCTGACAGCTGCATCTTGTATCATAAAAGCTAGCCGTTCCGTTGGATAACCTGGCTCTAGCGGTACATATGCACCGCCGGACTTCAAGATGGCTAATAGCCCTATCACCATCTCGATGGACCGCTCCATACATAGTCCGACACAGACCTCCGGTCCGACATTCAGACGCACAAGCTTGTTGGCCAGCAGAGTAGCTTGCTGTTCCAATACCTGGTATGTCAGAGCCGTCTCTCCAGAGACAATTGCCACTGCTTCTGGTGTGCGAGAGACCTGCTCCTCAATAAGTTGATGGATACATAGCTCACGCGGATAGTCCTGCTCTGTCTGGTTCCACTCCACCAATAGCTGCTTTCGCTCCTCTCCGATGACCGATGGGAGTGCAGATATATACGTCTCGGTATCCGTCAAAGCAGCCTGCAATATAGATAAAAAGGTATTTATGAATTTCTGCATACTTTTTATATGGAAGATGTCACTATTGAAAGTTACTCGCCCTGATAGGGAATCTGAACTTCTCACGAAAAAAAGCGCAATATCGTTTTTCACATCAGGCAAGGGATTATGAATATCTTGAAGTTCAAGGGAGATATCGAAAAGTGGACATTTGTGTGTTATGTGTTCTAAGCCGACATCTCGGATGACGTAATCAAAGGGATATTGCTGATGTGTATGGGCTTCTAACAATGATTGGCGCACATTTAACAAAAACTCCCTAAACGTCATTTGTCCGTCAATTGGATCAACGATAGCCAGGGCATTGATAGGCGACGCAGAAGCCTCCTGGTATCTTCGGCTGGGGCTTCCCACAACAATCATGTTACTGCTTGTATATTTATAAATGCATATTTTTAACACTGCCATCAGGACCACAGATATGAGAAAAGAGCCATTATTGGTCAGTTTTACCAACTTCTGATATGAATCTTCCTCTACTTGCAACTCAAAAGTACATCTATTATCTGAGTATATTACAGGTCTTGCATTATCAAGCCTAAGATTGGAGATCTCCTTCACCTGTGACAATTTGGAAACCCAGTACTCCCTGGCTGCAATCATCTCTTGATCGAAGAGCACAATCGTTGATTTGATATCGTCCATCACTGTCTTTCCTTGTTGCTAAAAGTACCGCTCTCAGAGTTCAATGTGTGAATTTCATGGGATCTTTCTACCCTAAAATTTGAACATTTCAGAGCTGTCTTCAATGAGTAAATGAGCTATGTGCTCACGCTCCCTCGGTAGAAGAAACTCTGAAAGTGCTGTATCCAGAGGGTTTGCAACAAGATTTTCTAATAGATGCTGAAAATCTTGTACGAAGCGTGCAATGCTGCTTACTTCAAATAAATCTGTACTGTATTCAACCGCGCCGTGTAGCTCCTGAGCTTTCTCGAACATGATCATCGTCAGATCAAATTTGGCCTGATGCTGATCAAAAGAGAGGGGCTTCACGGTCAACCCTTTTAATTCTAATGACACCCCAAGTTCGTTGTGGAAGCTGAACACAACCTGGACTAACGGAGTACGGCTCATATCGCGCTGGACCTGCATGACTTCCACCAGATACTCGAAAGGCAGATCTTGATGAGCATAGGCTCCCAGGCAAACATCGCGCACCTGCATTAATACTTCCCGGAAACTCGGATCTCTTGAGAGTTTCGTGCGTAATACCAACGTGTTGGCGAAAAATCCAATCAGCCCCTCTAGTTCGCTGTAGCTCCGGTTGGCTATTGGCGTTCCTACTACCAGATCTGACTGACCCGTATAGTGCCGCAGCAGTGTCTGGAAAGCGGCCAACAACACCATGAACAACGTGACCCCTTCCTGCCGACTGACCCTTCTGAGATCTGTCCCAAGAGCAGGAGAGAACGTGAAGGGATAGCTCGCTCCTCGGAAGGTCTGGACAGCGGGACGGGGCAAGGCCATTGGCAGTTCTAGCACCTGAGGTGCCTCTGCCAGTTGCTCACGCCAGTAGACAAGTTGGCGCTCCAGAACCTCCCCTTGCAGCCACTGCCGTTGCCAAAGCGCAAAATCAGCGTACTGAAGGGGCAATTCCTCCAACGAAGAGGGAACTTCTGCCAGGGCTGCTGCATACAACGTCGTCAATTCCTGAATGAACACCCTCTCAGTCCAGTGGTCCGCCACAATATGATGCATGGTTAAGACGAATTGATAGCGTTCTGGAGCCAGCCAGAGCAGGATGCCACGCAACAATGGCCCTCGTGCTAAATCAAAGGGTGATACCACTTCCTGGTTAACCACACGCTCTGCCTCCCTCTCCCGTTTCTCTTCTGTCAGTTGCCTCATATCAATACAGACCAGGCAGAAGCGGGAGGGAGGATGAATGACTTGCAAGGGGCGTCCCTCGCTAATGGCGAAGGTGGTACGCAAAACCTCATGGCGACGTAAGATCTCTGTCAGGCTGTGGGTTAGTGCCGCAACCTGCAACGGACCTCGGACTTCGAACGCCAGAGGAGCATTGTAAAACGGCTGGTTGGGCAAGAGCTGATCCAGAAACCAGAGCCGCTGTTGGGCA